>JAUWNA010000122.1 GCA_030612905.1 Promethearchaeota archaeon | reverse complement strand
ACATAGATATTCGAGACTTTTTACCGGGTCACGGCAAAGGCGCCAAACTCTTATTAGATTTTAACAAAATATCCGGGATCGAACAGGTTGAGGGTATAGTAATAAAGGGACGGGAAATTCCAAATGGAATAGTTGCTGATGTCGTTATAAAAGAAGGAACGAAGCTTGAAGAACCAGTTCACTTATGTTTTGGAATAAATAAGGAGACCGGAGTTCAAGAGATTTTTCCAAGAATTATAGCCGAAGATAATACAGATGTAAAAATTCAAGCTCATTGTAGCTTTCCAAACGCAAATGGATTAATTCATAAAATGTTTGGTCATTATTACATAGGGAAAAATTGTAACTTTACATATAGTGAAACTCATTACCATGGTGAAAAGAGTGGGGCTTTAGTTGCTCCAGTAAGCTATATATATGTTGGAGAAAATAGCGTCTTCGAAAATAATTTTTATCTTACTAAAGGAACTCCTGGTAGGGTTAAAATATTAATTGACATTTACGCAATGAAGAATAGCGTTATTAGATCAAATGTTAAAGCTTTTGGAAAAAATATAAAAGACTCTATAAGAATTCGAGATTCTGTTTTTCTTGAAGGCGAAAATGCTAGAAGCGTTATTAAATTGAAAGCTGCCGCAAAGGATGGAGGGGAAGTTTTAATGTACGGAATTACAGAAGGAAATGCGCCTTATTGTAACGGTCACGTTGAATGTAGTGAGATTGTTCTTGGATATGGTTCAATATGTAGAGCTCGCCCTTTCATTAGAGCTACCGACCCAACATCAAGCGTTTCGCACGAAGCTTCTTTAGGAAGATTTCCACAAAAATGGTTAGATGAGCTTATGGCTAAGGGTTTATCAGAAGAAGAAGCAACAGATGTTCTTATAGAAGCAATGCTTCAAGAGGAAGTAAAATTATAAATAAATCAAATGTAAGGGAATACTAACCTAATAAATTAAAAAGAAATAAAAAAAAGTGAAAATAAAAAATGGGTAAGAACAAAATAAAGGAAGGAGATAAAGCTCCTTTGTTCAAAATTGATTCCTACAATGCTGGAACAATTGAATTAGGAGAATTAATAGGAAAAGAAAAGATTATCTTGATTTTCTCAAGATACTTTGGATGTCCAATTTGTCAATTGGATTTGAATATATTAATGGAAAAAGTCGCTGAAATTAAAAGTAAAGAAGCAAAATTACTTTATGTAACTCAATCTGGGGAAAAAGTCGCTAAGGAATTTATTGAAAAATATAAAATTGACTTTCCTGTAATACCTTCAACGAAAGACGAGTTATACGCAGAATACGGATTAGGATTAATGACCGCTGGAGCAGTAACAAAAGTTAGAAGTAAATTGAAAGAAGCAGCGAAGTTAGGGCTTGAACACGGTGAGTTTGAAGGCTGGGAGAAACAAGGTCCAGGACAATTTGTTATTGACGAACAAGGAAACATAATCCACGAAAGAAAAGGATGGTTATTGCTCCCAGAAATACTTGAAGTATTATAGGGAAGATTTAATTTTAGATGGATAAATAATAATGTCAGAAGGAAGTAGGAAAGAATGAAAGAGAACACGAAGTACCATAAATATCGTTTTAAAGGGGAAATTAACGTCGACGAGATTGAACCTTGGTTTGATTTTGGAACAGCGCAACCTTGGGACGAGTCAGAAGTTCCTTGGGTTTTGGATAATAAAGTTAGAAGAGAGATTCTTATTATACTTGCTAAAAATCCAAAAAATTTCGAGGAATTGTACGAAACTCTAAATTTTTCACCCAAACCTCTGTTAATTTCGAAAGAAGAATACGAATGTAATCTAAATTATCAATGGACTAAAGAAACAATCAGAAATCATTTATTAAATTTAGAATGGTACAATTTAGTTAAACTACAGGAAGACAAGTATGTAGTAACTTTTCCAATATTTTCCATGGAAAGCCTAAAAGATATAGAAGAATATGTTTTAAAATTTGCAGAGAGTTGGGTAGAAGTTATTAAAGATACCAAGGAAGAGATTAGAAAGAAGCTAAGTGTTTACGAAGAAAAGACTAATCTATACAGTATTTTAATCGAAAAAGCACTCGAGAAACTCTATGAACTTTTAAAAAATCAAAACTTGCTTCCTGACGAGCCCAATATCAAGGTACTTTGGGCAGAACAACTCAGAAAGATTAAATTTGAAGATTGGATTGAAAAGAACTTTTAAATGGATTAAAAATGGAATCTTTTGTACTTGCGCTTACATTGACTTTAATTGCAGGACTTTCAACAACGATCGGCAGTTTTATTGCGATTATTATTAAAGAACCTAGCTCAAAATTTATTTCGCTTATTATGGGTTTTTCAGCGGGAGTAATGATACTTGTTTCATTTGTAGAATTATTACAACAAGGAATAGATTCTAGCGGGTTTATTCTCGGGCACTTATTTTTCTTTTTAGGGATGGGATTAATGTTCTTAATTGATGTCTCAATTTCACATATTTATGAATTTGAAGAACCAAAATCAAAAGAAAAAAAAGAAAAATCCATAGAAAACGTTAACTTTCAAAAGACTTCCCTATTAATTACGTTAGGAGTATTTATCCATAATTTCCCGGAAGGAATGGTTACTTTTGCAGGGACATTAAAGGATGTTGAACTTGGATTTTTATTGGCGTTTGCTATCGCACTCCATAACATTCCTGAAGGTATTGCTGTAGCAATTCCTATATATTCATCAACTAAAAGTAGAAAAAAGGCTTTCTTCTGGTCGTTTTTTTCTGGAATCAGTGAACCGATAGGAGCTCTTGTTTTTGGCTTAATTCTATTTCCATTTATCAATGACTTTTTATTAGGAGCGATGTTAGCGATTGTTGGTGGATTTATGGTCTACATTTCATTAGATGAATTATTACCCGCTTCTCACATCTTTGGAAACGAACATCTATCCATTTTAGGAATTATAGCAGGGATGTTTTTTATGTTTTTAAGCTTAGCTTTATTATAGTTAGACATTATTGTTAAATTTATTTTTTTTTGTACAAATTTAGGTAAGATCTAATTAGTCGGCTTATTAAGTATTTAAAGGTATTACGTCAATATTACTTAGTTTCAAAAGAAGAAGAATTCTGTTTTTTATATATGTAGATATTTCACAGCTATTATTTGAATATTTTGTGAAGTAGAATAAATCATACTCAAAGTTCCTTAGGTATAAAAATTATGATAATTTCAAGGTTAAGTGATTCGGAACCGGTTCTCAATCTTAAAGATTTGTTTCAGGAAGAAGTTAGCGAAAAAGAAATTGAGGTTAAGTTAAATCAACTACCCGAAAGAGCTAAGAGAGCTAATTTTAAATTACTTGAAGAGATTCAAATAGTTTTAAAAAGATGCACCCATTTGAATGATAATCAAAGATTAATGTACTGTGAGAGCCAAAGGTATTTTATGAAACAGTATTTGCGGGAAATGAATAAACCGCGTTGAAAACAAATATTTTTAGAATAGATCTTACGACAATCTTTTACGACATATAATACTTCTTTACTTCTTCTATGACCAAATTGATTAAGTCTTTGCTATTTTTAATCGCATAAAATGTTATCTTGCTAAGTAAATCTTTAAATCGTTCTTGTGGTATTTTTGAGGTACCAATAAAAAAACCTACAACTTTATGTCCTTTATTTGACAAATCTAAAAGGGTTTTTTTGGCACTACTCCAATTGTAAATTCCAAAATCAGTAATGATAAAAATTAAAGTTTCTCTTTCTGATTTTTCGCTTTGTTTAATTATAGCTTTAACGGGTAATTGCGTTCCTCCCCCTTGATACCTTAGCAAAACTTTTTCTGCTTTTTGGTAATTGTTTGTCCAATCACATATATCTGCTCTGTTAGAGAAATTAATTATGCTAAACCTAACGCCTTTTTTAGCCGCAAAATGAAGCGCTGCAAAAGAAGCTAACAAAGCGGTGTGATAAATCCCTCTGGCAGATTTTGCTAGGTAATTCCATTTCATAGATCCAGAAGAATCGATTACAATTAGTAAATCTGGAATTTCTTTTTCCGTTAAATGCCCTTGTCCTATTTTTTTCGCCCATTTTCGAGTTGTAATATTTGGAACAATAATGGGGCTATTTAGAAGCGTTTGGACAATATCTAGCTCATCGATTGGTTCTCCTAAACGCCAGACTTCGGGATAAACTGGTATTTGGCCTCCTGGTTTTTCTTCGTAAATTTTAATTTCAATTAAGTCTTTAGCCAAACCTCTATACCAAGCAGCTAAAGGGTTTCCGTCAATTAATATCCCTGCTTGGCCGGCAGGGGCTCCAAATTCGGAATAAGGGGTTTTTTTAGCAAAATCTTCTGCTTTTTGCCTTAATTCATCGTTATTATCTTTTTTTAATTTATCTAAATTTTTATTTTCCAAAGGGTTATCCATTACTTCTAAGATGTCTTCGGGAAACTCGATTTTTGACCCACCTCTTCCCGGAGATTTCCTCTCTGTTTTTTCTTTACCCTGACGAACACCAGTTCCAACCATGGTAAATGTATTATTGACCAACGATCTTAAATGATATGCAGTTTTAGCTACTTTTTCTTCCCATAATGTCTCATCTTCGAAATTCTTTTTCACGACATTCACTACTTTCTTAGCTACATTTTCCACACTGGCAAACGAGTCATTATCAGCAATCTTTATATTTAAGAGCAGTTCATAAGACCGAAATAGAAATTTTGAAAATTCGCTCATGTTATTATGATTTTTTTCTAAAATGTGCTGATAAGTCTTTTTCAACTCCCAGGAGATCAAATCGGGTTTTTTTTTGTGAAGTTTAGCGTCAATAATAAAATCCGCGAATACATTAACTACTATCGGGGCAAAATTCTCATTAACATATTTTATAGCTGCTTTAAGTAATTTAGCGTTTATTAAACCGTCATACGGAATAATTTGGTAATGGGAGACTTCATGAAGGGTTATTGCACGAAAATAATTGACATAGTCTATATCTTCTATGAAAATAGGCGTATTTGCTAAATTCATAGTAATCTGCCATTTGTCTTGAGGATCTATGTAGAAGCCTTCTAAATTTGAGTAATCGAATATAAAATTAGGCGAATCTAAAGGAGGAAAAAAAAGTTCGCTTTGCGTTTTAGCCCAAGCTATTTTCGCTAATTCAATGATATGTTGCTCTTTTTGATCTAAATCTTTTTTTGGCGCGCTTCTTATTCTCTTTTTTCTAGATTTCGACATCTTATAAATATCTATATCTTATTCCTCCTTATGAATATAATCTAATTTGTCTAAAATCTCCCTTAATTTTAAGGCTTCAGAACCACCTGAAATTTGAATGTTGACTAAGGAGTCATCGTTAGTCCCTGTGACGTTAATTTCGATTAATAAATCTTCAGTTCTAATTTGTTTCGTTTGTCTTTTACTAAAGGCTTCTTGTAATGGTTTATCTAATTTAGGAAATTCGCTCGCAATATCTGCCCAAATTTCTTTATTATTCATATACTTAAAAATATAATCTGTTACTGTTTGCTTATATAGTTCTTGATTACATAAATTGATTAAATATGCTCTGTTAGAGAAATCTATATCTTCAATTAGATTATTTCGAATACTCGCAAGCGTGTTAATATCTCCACTTTTTGAGGCGATATTTATTTTTTGGGCTAGTTTAGAATACTTTTTATCTTTAATTGAATTGGCAAAAGGAATCAAATCGTATTTGACGATTAAATCGTTTTTCTGATAATTCTTAAGCGTAGTTAGATCTTCTTTTTCCGAATTTCCATCCCTAAATCGTTTAGTTATTTGATAACAAACTTCGCGATTGATAAAACGCTTCTGAATTTGATTTAAAACGTTTTTAGAGAATTTATATTGGTTACCCCAATACGGCGATTTTTCTAATTCCCTTCTAGAATAAATAACCCTATGAGAAATAACATAAGGGGCTATAGTATTGACGATATTAACATCAATTTTTTTGAGATCTAACAACCAAGTTAGAGCTTTCGAATATCTTAAAAGATCCTTTGCTACCCTTACACTCAGTATGGATTCGATTTTATTGCATACATTTTGTCCTGTATTAAAGTGACAACCAGAGCATAAACCAGTGCTTGGTTTGAGGTTTTCAGAACTTCCCTTATCAACCCTTGCACATAATGTATACTCTCTTATTATTGCGTGGATGTAATTATTCACTTCAGCATTAAAACCGATTCTGTTCACATAATACCAGATTTCCATTAACTCGTCTATCGTTAAGACTTTAGGAACTTGGATTATTTCTTCATAACCCGAGTACTTCTCGTCTTTGCCAGTCAAAATTAATTCTAAATCTGTGCTAGAAGGCATTGAAATAGGAATGGATATACCAAACCTATCTAAAAATGGA
>JAUWNA010000297.1 GCA_030612905.1 Promethearchaeota archaeon | reverse complement strand
AAATAATAAAAACTTTCAAACGAGTTTATTCATAAACTAATAACGGGTTAACTCTTGAATCGTTAAAATAACTATCTAAAATTCTTTCTTCAATCTTATAAATACTTGAAGCCTTGGTTAAAAAACAATTCCAAGCGTAACATTTTCGGTCGTCTTGAAACACTATGCCATGACTTATCGAATTCTGATTGCAATCGTGATATAACGCGTGATACTTACCACATTTTTCGCATTTTATCAATTTTTCTTACATCACCTTTTATTTTTGTGGGAAAACTTTCCCTATTATTATAATATTGTGATAGTATATTTAAAAACTTTTCATTTTTTTTTCCATTTCTTTCATTATTGTTTTAGAAAATAAGTTTTATTAAGAAAAATGTTTAGATTGAACAACAATTCATGAACAAATCACTAAATTACATTAGAAAAGTATTAATTATCTGAATTTTTTTCAGCTAATAATAGCCTAAATCGACAAAAACTCAAATAAGATAAAAAAAAAGTGGAAATTCAAATCTATTTTCTCTTTTGTTTTTTAAATTTGGATTTCAGCGATACTGAAGAATATACTAAAATAATTCCTATCATTAAAGATATTAGCCCCTGTATGACATAGTGGGACGAATAGCTTGTTTGAATTGTTCCATATATTTCTAATAAAGTTTTAGCAGTTATGAGAATATGTATAGAACTATAAAATGGTTGATTTAAATAAAGGGTTTTATAGACTCCACTAATATTCTGCTCTTCGTAATAAGGGAGAAATCCTCCTTGTTCATTAATCCAAGCTCCGTAGTCGTTATCATTAAGAACTAATATTGAAAAAGAACTGTTAACAGCCCCTAGACTAATAGTCAATTTTTGATTATATGAAAACATTGGATATTTATAGTCTACCGAATATGTTACACCTTCTACTATACCAAATTGTCCTAAATTCTCAATCACAACTATATTTGGGAACGGGATACTCATAACTAATACTCCAAGAAATGAGAAAATAATCCCTATCGTCATTATAATAGTATTTTTCTGCTTTTGTTTAGATTCCTTCTCAATCATAAGAAGTAATTACCTTTCTTTTTTTGTAATCTAAATAGAAAGAAGAAATAAACTTATTTAAACAATCAGTACAATTAAAATTTAAACAATTTAAATTAATTATGGATTAAATAGTTAGGACAAACGAAAATGCCCTATTTTGAAAATGAAGGCATAAAGATACATTATGAAATCGAAGGAAACGGTCCAGATTTGATAATGCTCCACGGATTTGCCGCAAATATCGAAATGAATTGGAGATTAACAAACTGGATTAAAACTTTAAAAGATAGTAACAGGTTAATTTTGATAGATTGCCGCGGTCATGGAAAAAGCGACAAACCCACGGCCTCAGCTCAATATGGCAAAAAAATGATGGAAGATATAGTAAAATTAATGGATCATTTATCTATTGAAAAGGCAAACTTCTTTGGGTATTCTATGGGTGGAAGTATTACGTTCGGTTTATTAATACACGAACCTGTTAGGGTTAAAAGCGTAATATTGGGTGGATTTATTCCTTCTCAAATTAGCCGTGAACAGTTAGAACAATCTAACAAACCTATGATCAACGCGTTTAGTGCTGAAAGCGTTGAACAAGTAAAAAATCCCATAGCTAAACAATTCCGTAAGTTTGCTGAATCAACGGGCGCGGATTTAAAAGCTTTAATTGCTGTTATGGAAGGGTTCGCTCGCGATGTAGACGATATTTTTGCATCTTTCTCAGAAATGAAATTAGCTTTAAAAAAAATTAAAGTTCCCGTGTTATCTGTATTAGGTTCTGACGACGCATTGATGACTAACAAAACTTTAGTCGCAGATTTGATTCCTGGAGCTTGTCATTTTCAGATCCAAGGCAAAGATCACTTAACCGTGCTTTTTGATCCAAAATTTCACATGGTTGTTGAAGCTTTTTTGAAATTTGTAAATAAGAAGTAACTAAATGTTCTTTATGAGATATAAATATTAATAGCAAACAAAGATTAATACAAATAATGAACAAACGAATTAAGGAAATATTTAAAACCCTACCACTTTTTATTGTCTTTTTGATCTTAACAATTTTCTCTGTTACGTTCCTGGCAACTGGAGTCTTTAGTAATTGGGTTGAGTATCAGATTGTTATAATTATAATGGTTACCTTAATTTATATTACGGGTTTTTTTTTCTTTACAATTTTTCATTACGTTATTCGGAATTGAACTATTTGTTTTGTATTTAAAGAAGAAGAGGTTCAATTTTTAATGATGCAAAATTCATCACAACCCTAAATAAAGGGATGTGTTTTCTTTTGCGAAAGTGATAAAAGCTTATTAGATTATTATTCTATTTATTGTTTTAATTATAGCGTTGGAAATTGCATTGACTAAAATATCGGTACGATCAAAATCTAAGCGGATTTGTTTTGCGACTTCGATTTGAATAGCGTTAACATTACTTCTATTGTAAAATTGATGCGTAATGTATCCTCCTGAATATGATAGATTAAAATCTGTTATGGCTAATCCATCATCCAACACAAAAAATTTAGATATTTCGTCTTGTAATTGGGCACAGCCCCAATATCTATTACAATTTTGCCCCTTTGAATCTTCAAGAAGATCAAGAGTTTTGCCAAAGATGTGGCCAAATATTATGTCAGGATATCCCTTGTAAGGCTTTGTAAACCCGTGAAAGTCTATTATCAAAGCTTTATTGTGCTTTAAAACGCACTCTTGAGCGTAATTATTTAATTGGTCGTGATACGCTCGAAAGATGTTTTGAGCTTCGTTAGAGGAATGATTAAAAGCGCTTTTTGAATGAGATGGTCTGTTTAAATCAATTTTACTTCTATGTATCTTACTTAAAATGTGATATATATCGATGTTTTTTACTTGAAGTAGATTGATTATTAATTTTGCTATGAAGAAAGTGTTCTTATCTGCAACTTTCACCCCAGTAGTTTTGTTTGGTATCCTTCTTGGCTTTTTATAGCCTCCATGAGGGCACGATAATATTACTGGCGCATTACCCTTTTCGGCTTCAAAATATCTACTTAAATCCATTCAATATAAAAAATTAACATCGAATTATAAAGTTTGATAAATTGCTAAGAAGTCGATAATTAAATTTTTTTAAGGTGTATTTTGAGTTGAAAGAGATTCGATTTTATTTATGTCGCTAATTATTCTGAGCTTAATGTTAAACTCATTGCAGTTTATCATTAATATAATAATAAAATTTTTCATAACATTTTTTAAATTTGGTACTTTTTATTTATTACATTTAAGTAAAATTAGATGTTACCATTTAACTAAGGTAAGGGATAACATGACTATTGACGATTTGATAAATTTTTTAAAGAAGAAAGGTTTTAGAGATACTTTGGAAGTCCTTATTCAATTTAAGGGATATAAAACTGATAAGCATACTTTTTACAACGAATTGAATAAATTTAGCTATTATAACTCGTTTTTTAGGGTAAAAGAAGACTTAATTGACAAAGGACTCATCGCTATTGAACTGAATAACAAGAAAAAGTATTTTAAACTAACAGATAAGGGTTTAGATGTATACCAAAAACTAGTAGAAATAAATGAAATAATAAATAATAAATAAATCGTAGACTTCGTTTTGTACCTATATCTTTAAAACCTAGTAAACAATTTTTTAATCTTTTATCTTTTTTCAGATAAAAGAATTTAGTTGTCGAATTTGTGAGCAATGATATTATGATTTTCAAGAAGCTAGTTGTTGGACCTTTAGCTACCAATTGTTACATCTTTGGTTCTAACGAAACAAAAGAAATG
>JAUWNA010000456.1 GCA_030612905.1 Promethearchaeota archaeon | reverse complement strand
GGGCACGGAAAGATCTGCTCAAAAAAAATTCTTCAAGAAAATGCTGAATTCTATGAAAAATACTTTATTAAAAAAACAAATTAAACTCTAATTTTTAATACCTTTCATTTTTTTTTCTATAATTTTATATCAAAGTTAATGAATTAGAGTATTAACATGCCTCGAAATAATTTTTTTTTCAAAATTGAACAAAAATTCATGAAAGATGCTTTGGAATCTAGCGTCTCCGTCTTAAAAGCGTCGGAAAATTCTCCGCAAGATGGATTTACGATAATCGATGAGTTAAAAGCAAAAAAAGAAATAAACCTTAAAATAAACAGAAAAAAGCAGTTAAAAAATATGGTAAAGGCTTTACCTGCTGTTGCTGGAAATTACATGATTAAAATAATGATTTCTGTGAAAAAGAGTTTCAAAGTACTTTATCCTTATTTGGAAGATCCTACGCGAAATGTAAAAGATAATATTAATCCTAAATTATGGGAGGATTTAAACCGATATTCTCGCGATAAATGGGGAATTATCAAAATCGGTTTCACTAAATTGCCGAAAGAGCTAATTTTTAGAGATAAATTGGTATTATTTCCTTATGTCCTTATCTTTATGATGGAGATGGACAAAAAAAAGATTGATACTGCTCCAAATGTACCGGCTGGGAAAGAAGCAATGCGAATTTACGCAAGATTGGGAATAGCAGTCAACGATATTGCTGATTGGCTAAGAACTAAGGGAATTCGATGTCAGTCTAACCATCCTCTTAGGGGTTTAACTCTGACGCCCCCCTTAGGTGGAAAATCTGGTATGGGATGGCAAGGGCGTCAAGGGTTGTTAATTACCCCCGAATATGGCCCTCGCCTAAGATTAGCACCAATATACATAGAAAATAAGAGTTTTGAATTTACCGACTCTTTAGAACACAGATGGATAGAAGAATATTGTAAAATTTGCAATAAATGCGTTATAGAATGTCCAGTTGGTGCAATCTGGGAAGAAAAAAAAGTGATAGGGAAAAGAAGCACATGTATTGATATAAAAAAATGTTTTCCTTACTTCAACGAGACTTTAGGTTGTTCAGTTTGTATAAAGGTATGCCCATTTTCGGAGGGGTACGAATTTTTTGAAAGCGCAAAACTAAAATTTACTAACAATTTAAATAAATAGTTTAAAATTTAAAATAGAGAAAGATTTTTAACGATCTTCCAATCAAAAAAAAGAAAAGGAATATTATTGTAAAACTCCTCTATAAAAAAGCAAAAGAAATTATTAAAAATAAGATAAATAACTCAACGGAGGAAATTAAATGACCAAACAAATGAATTTGAGATTAGATGAAGATTTAATCAAGGAATTTGAGGAGCTTGCTGAACAAGAAAACTTAGATCGATCAGCATTAGTAAGAAAAATCTTAATTGAAGGATTACAGCAAGAGCGTTTAAATTTTGCACTCCAAAAATATATGATGAAGGAAATCTCCATTGAACGTGCATCAGAAATTGCTAGAATTCCTTTGCATGATCTTATTCTAAAGATGTCTCAACTTGGTATCCCCTCTAATTTAACTATAGAAGATTTCGAAAAAATCTTATGAGATATTCTTATAGAGAAGGAGGGAATAAAGTATACATACTATATTTGTGGATTAAAAAAAAAAATAAAGAAAAATTAAATAATCTCTAACTTCTTACCAACTTTTTCGATAGAACTTAAAGCTGTGTTCAAGTCATCTTTAGTAAGTAAGGCGTTCATTTGTACTCTTATTCTTGAGAGTTCTCGTGCGACCATTGGGAAAACTATTGGTGTGCCATAGATATTCTCTTCTTCGAACAAGATTCTTGCGAGTTCTTGAGCTTTACCAGGGTCCCCAATAATCAAAGGAATGATTGGCGTTTCTGAGCGTCCAGTATCGTATCCCATGTTTTGAACTTCTTTCTTGAAATAGTTAGTGTGCTCCCAGACTGCTTTAACGTGTTGAGGTTCGTTTTCAACGACATCTATCGAAGCGATATTGGCAGCTACTACTCCAGGTGGATGTGCTGTGCTTAACAAATAAGTTCTACTTTTATTTGTACAGAATTCAATTAAATCATTAGAACCGGCGACGGTACCACCAAACACTCCAAAACCCTTGCTCATTGACCCACCTTCCACGTGAACCTTTCCTTGCAGATTGAAGTGTGCTACTATGCCTTTACCGTCTCCAAGAACGCCTTCACCGTGACAGTCATCTAAGAATATCATCGCTCCAAAGTCTTCCGCTACGTCTACGATCTTATCTAAAGGAGCCATGTCTCCATCCATACTAAATACTCCGTCAGTTATAATGCAGATTCGCCTAGCTCCTCCCTTCTCGGCTTCTTTTAATTGCTTTTCTAAATCTGAAATATCCCTATGCTTATAAATCACCCGCTTTGCACCGGATAATCTAACACCATCAATAATAGAGCCATGGTTTAATTCGTCTGAGACTACTATATCGGGCTTCCCAACTAACATAGGGATTAATCCCGAGTTAACTGCATATCCAGTCTGACATAAAAGCGACGCTTCCACTTCTTTGTATTTAGCAAACTTTTCTTGAAATTCACGGGTTAA
>JAUWNA010000526.1 GCA_030612905.1 Promethearchaeota archaeon | reverse complement strand
AATTTTATTTAAGTCAATTTCTTTAGATAGGTTCTCAACAAATTCTTTCGAAAAGGGCTTCCAAACAGTATCAATAAGTACAATTTTTTCTTCCTTAATTAAGTAGGAATTGTAAGTAGAACCACGATTCGTGGAATATTCGTCTCCATGGAATTTTTGGAGCTCCCAGTCTACTTTTCCCACCCAATAGACATTATTTTTTACTTTAAAGCTCGTAATACATCACCCAATTAATAATTATTATTTAATAATTAACAATATTTTTCTTCCTTTAAAAATAGCGTTTCTCTAAAATATTAGCTAATATTGTTAGAAGCGATCTATTATTTTTTGCCTTGAAAGGTAATCTGCTAAATAAAGACGTTCTGGTTGTCTATGGTTTTTAGTAGTTTTTAACGCAACTTTTATAATTATTAAAAATAATCAAAGTTTAAGAAAAATACTTTTCCTTTTACAGTACTCATTCAAGCAATAAAAAAGGTTTCAAAAGAAATGACTGAACGAAAATTAAAGTGGGACAAGTTGATTGGGCTCTCAGAAGATGAAATTAACAAAAAAGCACGAGAAATTCTTTCACTTATGACTATACAAGAAAAGACATGGCAAATGATTGGTGATGGTAAACTTGGTATTCATGATGAGAGTTCGGAGAGTTGGGAGGGTTCAGAATCAAGATATAATTATAAACCCGTCCCTGCTGGTGTTGATGATAATCTTGGAATCCCCGGTATTCAATTCACTGATGGTCCTAGAGGCGTCGCATTGGGTAATTCCACTTGTTTTCCTGTTTCTATGGCAAGGGGAGCAACATGGGATTTGGAACTTGAAGAAAATATAGGAAATGCGATCGGAATCGAAGCAAAAGCTCAAGGAGCTAATTATTTTGGTGGCGTTTGTATTAATCTTCTGAGACATCCCGCATGGGGTAGAGCTCAGGAAACTTATGGCGAAGATACTTTTCATCTTGGAGCCTTTGGAGTAGCCCTTATAAAAGGAACGCAGAAGCATGTAATGTCGTGTGCAAAACATTACGCGTGTAATAGCATGGAGAACATGCGATTTGAAGTCGATGTAAAAATAGATGAACGAACCTTAAGGGAAGTGTATCTTTGGCATTTTAAAAAATGCGTTGAAGCAGGTGTTACATCCATTATGAATGCATATAACAAGGTCAACGGAAAATATTGTGGCCACAATTCACATCTTTTACATGATATACTAAAAACTGATTGGAATTTCAAAGGTTTTGTAATTACAGATTTTGTTCGGGGCATTCGAAACGGAATGGATGCAGTAAATGCTGGAGTTGATATTGAGATGCCCTTTGGATTTCATATGAAACCAATAAAGCTGAAAAGGCTATTAGCGAAAGGGAAAATTTCGGAAGAGCAAATTGATGAGGCCGTTTTAAGAATATTGAGATTAAAACTCAAATTCGCGCATGAAGGAGATCCTGCGACATATAATATAGATAAAGTTGCGTGTAAAGAGCATATCCAGCTTGCATTAGATGCCGCGAGGAAAAGTATAGTGCTATTGAAAAATGAGAGAAATCTACTTCCATTAAATAAAAGCAATATTAAAAAGATTGCAGTGATAGGAAAGCTTGCGGACACATCTAATCTTGGAGACAATGGCAGTAGCAGGGTTTATCCACCTTACGTAATAACCCCTCTAGAGGGAATTAAAAATTCTGCTGGAAATAGTGTTGAAATAATACAAAACGATGGAAGAAACCTTGAGGCTGTTGAAAAATTAGTTCGTCAAACTGACGCTGTAATTATTGTTGTAGGCAACACAAGCGATGACGAAGGCGAATATATTCCTCCTTTAGGAGGAGATAGGGATTCGCTTGAATTGGCAGAGGAAGACGAAAAATTAATTTTAGCTGCTGCTTCAGCAAACAAAAAATCTATTGTTGTATTAGAAGGGGGAAGTTCAATAATAGTAGAATCTTGGAAGGATAAAGTTCCAGCAATATTAATGGCGTGGTATCCTGGAATGGAGGGCGGTACAGCAATTGGGGAGATTATTTTTGGAGAATTTAATCCATGTGGTAAACTTCCCATTGTATTCCCAAAATCAGAAGCCCAACTCCCCTTCTTTGACA
>JAUWNA010000068.1 GCA_030612905.1 Promethearchaeota archaeon | reverse complement strand
ATTTGACTATTGCAAGATATAATAGAATCCCCAATTATATTTACGTCAAAATCGTTACGATTTATAATTGTGCGATAACAATGTACAACTAAATCATCGCCTCTATGTCGACCTATAGTACCTTTTCTCCGCCCTATTGGCGTTCGCACATAATCAACTAATACAGGTTCCCGTTTTGGGTCTTTAAAATATTTTTCATACATACTTACTAGATCTGCCATTCATCTTCACTAACTTCTTATTATTTCTTATGAAATTTTATAGAATTTAATGTATTTTTATTAATTAACTTTATTTTAATACTTAGTAATATTGGATATATACTCAAAATCTTAATCAAAGGGAAATTAGACTGAGACAGAACATTATTAAATATTATTTTAGTTTTTAATGATTAACTTAGTTGGAATAGCAGGAACACAATTAAAAAAGATGAATTAGAATTAACTACGATTTCAGTCCAGAAAGAGATGAGAGGAAAGAAGATAGGGACTAAACTTATATATAATATTATTATTTTTGCCAAAAGTAGGGGATATAAAAATTTAAAACTCACTGTGGTTGATACCAATCCACTAGCAAAAAAGTTGTATGAAACAATTGGATTTACTATACATAAGACAAAAAATTATGGTTTATTAACTCGCTCTGCTGGTTTTAAGGAAGTCACTCACATGGTTAAAATTTTAAATTAAATCATCGTAGTCGAAGAATAAGATTTTTTCTGATTATATTTATATTTGTATAGAATTAAGAATATATTATGAAATTCGAAAATTTAATTTATAATGAGACGGACCAAGTGGCTTGGATAACGCTCAATCGACCTGATGCCATGAATGCATTAAGCATGAAGCTTTCTGAAGAGATAGTTACTGTTATAGAAATAGTAAGACAATCTACAAAACTCAAATTCGTAGTTATCAAGGGGGCAGGGGATAACTTCTGCGTGGGCGATGACATTAAAGAAATGATTAAGTGGGGAAATGCAAATGATATAACAAGACGGGTGCGATATTACCAGAATATGGCTAATCAACTCGAGGAACTGGATAAAATCACAATTGCAGCGGTAGACGGCTTCGCGGTAGGTGGCGGCTTGGAAATTACTATGGTATGTGATTTTGTAATTGCCACCGAGCGCTCGAAATGGGGCATGCCCGAAGTAGATGTTGGGATAACTCCCGGATGGGGCGGTACTACGCGGTTAGCTCGACTTATAGGTCGAAGGAGAGCTAAAGAAATTAATCTTATCGGCGCGCTCCACTCTGGGAAAAGGGCAGTAGAATGGAATCTATGGAACCGGGTTGTGCCCAACGATCGACTGGATACCGAAGTAGAACTGTTATTGGATGTGCTTAAATCCAAAAACCAGCAAGGTATGCGTCAACTTAAATTTATCATAAATCGTGGAGTAGAATGCGATTTGTATACAGCCCAAGGCTTTGAAGTATTATCTGGTGCTTTAACTGGGGCTGTTAGCGGAATGTGGAAAATAAAAGACGCTGATCAAGGTAAAGGTATAATTGGATTCACTGAAAAGGATGGTTTATGGCAAACAAGAAGACGAATGGCAAAAGATTTTTGGGTTGATTAATGCTTATGAAGATACAAATTAATAAAACAACCACTCCGATCGTATCTCCTGCCGTTGTTGTTTCGGTAGGTAAATGGGACGAAGCAAATCTCATAACACTTGCGTGGGTTGCTCGAGTAGTATCTGAACCGCCTGTAATCTCCGTTTCTATTCGACCATCAAGACACTCGTATTCCCTAATTGAAAAATCGGAAGAATTCGTGGTTAACGTTCCGAACGCAAACCAAATTAGAGAGATGGATTTCTGTGGAACGAGAACGGGGAAGAAAGTAGATAAATGGAAAGAACTTAATTTAACGAAGCAAAAAGGCTCGGAAGTGGAGGTACCACTCGTTAAAGAATTCCCAATTAATATCGAATGTAAAGTCATCAAAAAAATAAAGCATGGCAGTCACATAATTTACTTAGGTGAAGTTTTGGCAGTTCATGTCGATGAGGAAAAATTAACCGGTAAAACACTAGATCCGTTAAAGCAGGACCAAGTTGTATACATCGCAGGTAATTATTATGGCTTGGTTAAAGAACCGCTTGAAAAACAAGCGTTCTCTGTGAGATCCTAATTAGTATTACAATAGGAAATTGAAAAATCGAACGAATCAGAAATGAGAAAAACGGAAAAATTAATTATCTCTACCCATATTGTTTTAACGGAAAAGATAAAAATTTTCAATACACACCAAAATCTAAATAAATATTAAAAGAGATATAATATATGATGATATCTGAAGAAGATAAAAAAGTAATATTATTGTACGCAAGAAAATACAACTTAGAAAAAGTTATTCTCTTTGGTTCCTCTAAAGAGAGGGAGGATGCGCGAGATATAGATATTGGTGTAAGAGGTATAGCACCTAAATTATTTTTTGATTTTTGCTGGGAATTGTACAGGGATTTATCGAAACCAGTAGATGTAATTGATATAAGTATAGATTGTTTATTTAATAAACTAATAGAGGAAGATGGGTTAATATTATATGGCTAATGTTAAGGACAAAATTCTTGCGGAGAATGAAAATATTGAAAATATTTTAATTGAATTGGAAAAAGTGAAAAAAAAACCGAGTAAAGAACTCGTAGTTCTTGTAGGAATTGGAGCCTTTCTTCAAAATATCTATACAGGTATGGAAAATATTTTAAAACAAATACTTTTACACCAAAACTTACCAATCCCAGAGTCACCCACATGGCATAAAGATTTATGACATCGAAAGAAATTGTTGATAAAATTGGTAAGTATTTAGTTTTTCGGCACTTTTTTACCCATTCTTATGGATTTTTTATTGATGAGGAGAAATTAGAACCACTTATGAATAATATTTCTGAAATTTATTCCGAGTTTAAAAGAGAAATAGATGAATATCTCTTAAAGGTTAAAGGTTGAACATTTTTTTTGTAACAAATCCAATATCGAAATTTGTTTTACTTTTACTAAATAAGAAGATTAGTACCACAATAGGAAATTGAAAAATCGAACGAATCAGAAATGAGAAAAACCAAAAAATTATTTACACATGGATCGTTAATTTAATTAATTCTTTAAGAATAGAATAAAGAATTGTTTTCAAAAAAAAATTGGTTTTAAAATTGGTAAAAGGAACAGTAAAATGGTTTAATAGCCGAAAAGGCTTTGGATTTATAAACTCTGAAGAAGGAAGCGACGTATTTGTTCATTACACCGCATTATCTGGTGGAGAGGACGAATATTTGACGCTAAACGAAAACGATAAGGTTGAGTTTGACGTAACAGAAGGTCAGAAAGGACCACAAGCTTCAAATGTTGTGGTAACCGAGAAAGCTCCCCCACAGTTTGGTTCATATAACCGCGGTGGTGGCGGTGGCGGCGGTAGACGAAATCGCTATTAATTTAAAGAAGTAGTATAAATCTAATAAAGTAATAACAAAGTAATAATTTAACATAAGTATTAAATAATAATTAGTAAAAAACTCTTTTTGCGATATTGTTATCTAACCTTATCTTTTTTTTTAAATAATTTTTAAACTGAACTATTGATTTTGAGATTCATAGTTTTAATTTAATAATAAAAAGTAAACATAAAGAAAAGATTTAATTCTTCAATTTAGTATTCTATTCTCTTCCTCTAAAAACCTATAAATTAGTCTATATTTTTGAATAATTAATTCCCTATCGCTTGGATTCTTAGATTCCGGAACTTTACGACCAATTTTAGGAAATTGTTTAATAAATTCTACAGCTTCATGAACGCGTTCAAAAAAAGAGTTGGCATATTGAGAGGAGCTTTTTGAAAGATATGAAAGTATATTGTCTAAATCTTCTTCAGATTCTTCAGACCATTCTATTTGAACCATTTCGTCCTAGCCTTTTCCATGACTTCTTCATGGGGAATAGTTTTTCCTTCTTTTATTTGTTCCTCAGCTCTTAAGAGCTTTTGTTTTACAAATAGATGATATTGAATATCCTCCAATGTTGCATCATCAGGTAACTCTTGTATAAGATTAATTATTTCTTCTTTGATAGGTTTTAAAGTCATTATTCACTACATTTTTAAATTTTTAAGTAATTCAATATACTTATGGTTAAAGAGTCTTATATTTTTTACTTATTAGACTTAATTTCTTTTCTATTATTAAAAAAAAAAATGAAAAAAAAAATTATTGAAGCTTATCCTTCATCTCAATGTAGAAATCTAAGGAAGTAGGATTCCGGAGCGCCCCACGATTCGCAACAGGCATGCCGTGGCTAATTTTTGTGAATACCATTTCAACTTTTTAGTTGCTAATTGTATATCATATTTAATTTATTAAACATAGTCATAAAATTTTTAACGACATGATATTTCAGAAAAACAACAACAACTAATACAAATTAATAACTAAAATTAGAGAAGAAAACTTATGAAAGCAATTGTATATGAAAGATATGGTCCTCCTGAGGTTCTTCAGCTGAAAGAGGTGGAAAAACCAATTCCAAAGGACAACGAAATACTCGTGAAAATTCATTCAACAACAGTGACGAAAGGGGACATAACATTTCGAGATGGGTTTAAAAGATTCAATCCCTTAGTAACATTTTTTGCGCGATTGGCGTTTGGTCTCAGAGGACCAAAAAAAGTTAAAATACTAGGGCTTGAGTTAGCGGGAGAAGTTGAAGCAGTAGGTAAAGACGTAAAAAAATTTAAAATAGGTGATCAAGTTTTTGCCTTTCCTGGTTTTGGTTATGGTGGTTATGCCGAGTACAAATGTATACCTGAAGAAACTGAAAAAGGAAAGGTGGCAAAAGAAGGGATGGTAGCACTAAAACCGACCAACATGACCCTTGAAGAAGCTGCACCCGTTACTGGAGGGGGAATAACCGCGTTAATTACGCTTAGACAGGCAAATATCCAGAGCGGACAAAAAGTCCTTATCTATGGAGCCTCGGGAAGTGTAGGTACATTTTCAGTCCAGCTTGCCAAATACTTTGGGGCAGAGGTTACCGGGGTTTGTAGCACCACTAATTTAGAAATGGTAAAATCTCTAGGAGCCGATAAGGTAATTGATTACACAAAAGAGGATTTTACCGCAAGCGGTGAGACCTATGATGTTGTTTTTGATGCAGTATCCAAGTTTCCGTCTTCAAAAGCTAAGAAGGCATTAAAGAAGGGAGGAATCTATCTTAGTGTTAATAAAGATTCGGGTAATGGAAAAGCTTTAAAAGTTGAAGATCTCCTTTTTCTTAAAGAAGTTATTGAAGCGGGAAAGCTTAAATCGGCCATAGATAGAACTTATCCTTTAGAAGAAATTGTTGAAGCTCACAAATATGTCGATAAAGGACACAAAAAAGGAAATGTTGTAATAACCCTGTAGGGATCCTTATGAAAGCGATTGTATGGACGAAATACGGACCTCCGGATGTTCTTCAGCTCAAAGAGATAGAAAAACCTACTCCCCAGGACAACGAAATACTTGTAAAAATACATGCGACAACAGTAACATCAGGGGACTGTGAACAGCGATGTCTCAAATTGTCATTCTTGTACCGGCTCCTCATGCGACTACATATTGGTATCAAAAAACCAAAGAGAATAACTGTACTAGGGATGGAGTTATCCGGAGAAATTGAATCAGTCGGTAAAGATGTAAAACTATTTAAGATAGGCGACCAAGTTTTTGCAGCTACTGGTTTTATTGGTATGGGTACTTGTGCGGAGTATATATGTTTGCCTGAAGAACCTAAAGAAGGAGATAAGTCGGCTAATAGTCAGGTAGCAATAAAACCGGCTAATATATCCCATGAGGAAGCCGCCCCCGTTCCTGTTGGGGGACTTGAAGCATTGAATTTTCTTAGGAAAGGAAATATCCAGAGCGGACAAAAGGTTCTGATTAATGGTGCGGGTGGAACTATAGGTACATATGCGGTACAGCTTGCTAAGTACTTTGGTGCTGAAGTGACTGCTGTGGAAAGCACGGAGAAATTGGAGATGCTGTGCTCAATTGGTGCAGACCATGTCATTGATTACACCCAAGAAGATTTCACCAAAAGTGGTAAGACCTATGATTTTATTCTTGACGTGGTAAGTAAGAGTTCGTTTTCAGATAGTATAAGTTCGCTTAATGAAAACGGATGCTTTCTTATAGCTAACCCTGGGCTGTCAAAAATAATTCGAGGGAGAAGGATTTCAAAGAAAAACAGTAAGAAAGTTATATCTGGGGCAACATACCCAAAGACTGAAGATTTACTCTTCATTAAAGAGCTTATCGAAGCAGGAAAGATAAAATCGGTCATAGATAGAACCTTTCCGTTGGAGCAGACTGCCGAGGCCCATAAGTATGTTGAGACAGGAGACAAAAAGGGACATGTAGTAATAAATATAGTAAGGTAAAATAATAAAAATAGACTATATTTTCTAGTACTAACTTGAGGAGCTTAAGTTAATTACACGAACGGTCCAAGATGGTCGGCCTCCTAAAGTTTTGTATGAATTAAGCGAAAAAGGTAAGGGGATTATTGAATTAATTCAGTTTATTGTTCTATATTTAACTGGAATTTAGAAATAACAAATTTTAAAATCAATAAATTTTGAGTAAAACTCTATCTCATCTCTTTATTCATCTATAAAAGAAAAAATTTAATTATTGAAGCTTATCTTTCATTTCTATGTAGTAATCTAAGGAGGTGGGATTCCTTAATGCGCTCCGGTTGGCCACTTCCATACCGTGAATGATCTTTGTCACAGCAATTTCGACTTTTTTGTTGCTGAAAGTGTAAGGGATGCCATCTTCGGGTGCTTGAAAGATTAATTTTGGAACATGCCTTGGGGAGGTTTTTCCTCGTAAAGTTTGCCTTATTTTTGCTTGTAAATCATCGGTTAATTCGTATCCTTCATTTAATAGCACAAACATTATAATCCGTACATCTCCTTCCCATTTTTGACCAATTACAAGGCTATCAGCGATCTCAGGTAATTGTTCTACAACATTATAGATTTCTGCAGTCCCAATTCGTACTCCAGAAGGTTTTAAAACTGCGTCCGATCGACCCCAGAAGGTGATACCACCTGTATCGCTATGAATAACTATATAATCGCCATGTCTCCAAACCATCTTTCCTACGTCTTTATAGTAGTCAAAATAGGCAGCTTTATATTTTGTCATGTTATCGTCATCGCCCCAAAAATAGATTGGCATCGAAGGTACGGGAGCTTCACAAACAAGTTCGGCCTGTAAATCTTCAATAGGTTCAGCTTTCTCTGAATACGATTCTACTTTCATCGCTAAAGCACGCCCTTGCAATTCTCCAGAATATACCGGTAAAATAGGTATCGCTCCAGCAAAACAACCGTTAATATCTGTTCCGCCACTGATTGAATTGAAAAAGAGATCTTTTTTAATCTCTCGATAGACGTATTCAAAACCTTCAGGAGATAATGTAGATGCGGTTTGTGAGATCTCTCTTAATGCGCTTAGGTCATATTTCTCAGCGGGTTTTACACCAAGTCCCATTAGGTAATGAATATAGGCAGCACTAGTACCAAATATAGTTACCTTGTGTTTTTCTATTAGTTCAAAAAACCTTAATGGTTCTGGATATAGCGGATTGCCATCATACAAGAATATTGTTGCACCCGTGGCTAAGGCACTGATAAGCCAGTTCCACATCATCCAAGAAGGAGCTGTAATATAATTAATGACATCGCTTCTTTTTACATCAGTAGATAAGATTAATTCTTTTAAATGATTGATCAATACACCACCAGCGCCTTGAACCATACACTTAGGCTTCCCCGTCGTTCCTGATGAAAACATCACGTATAGAGGATGGTCAAAAGGTAATTGTTCAAATTCAAGACCAGGATCTTCCTCCTTTGAAAGAAACTCATCCCAGTGTACTGCATTTGGAATGTGGCTTATCTCAGGCTTTCCATCAGTGATATAAGACGCCACCACTACCTTTTCTATCGAAGGAATAGCTTCAACCACAGTTTTAGCATTCTCAGTGATATTAAATTCTTTGTCCCTATAGAAATATCCATCAACAGTAAAGAGAACTTTTGGCTCAATTTGTCCAAAACGATCGATTACTGCGTTCGGTTGTAATTCTGCGCCACATGAAGCCCAAGTTGCTCCAATGGCAGTAGCAGCTAACATGGCGATAGGGGTTTCAATCAAGTTTGGAATGTAGGAAACAACTCGATCACCTACTTTAACACCCATTTCCTTGAGAGATTTTGCTAAGCGTGCAACTACTTTATTAAGTTCTGCATAAGTAATCTGCTTCGAAACCTTGGTTTCTCCTTGAAAAACAAAAGCTA
>JAUWNA010000215.1 GCA_030612905.1 Promethearchaeota archaeon | reverse complement strand
GGTGATCATTTTTCGAGGTCAGATATTAAGAAGATATGGAAGAATGATACAATTTTATTAGGTCCTGTTAGTATAGCTGACAGTTTAAAAAAATTTGATGGGCAAGCTCTAGAAATTGGTGAAGAATTCGCATACAAAGATTTTACAATCGAGCTCTTTCCGGCATATACTATGAAAAAAAGTACTCATCCAAAAAGCAACAATTGGGTTGGAACGATAATAGAATCGGCAGGTAAAAGTGTTTATCATGCGGGTGATACGGAAAGAATCCCTGAGATGAAAGAGTTAGCTAGCAGAAAAATAACTGTTGCTTTATTACCATGTGGAGGGACATATACTATGGATTTTGAAGAAGCTACTGATGCGGCATTAGATATCCAACCTGAAATAGTAGTTCCAATGCATAATTGGGAAAAGGATTTAAGCCCATTTACGGAACTTATGGCAAAAAAGGACTCCAAGATAAAGGTAGAAATATTAACAAAGAAATCTTTGAAAATCTAAGCAATTTATTTTTACGTTTAAATTTAAATCAGAAGTTAATTTTATTTTCTCTGTAATAATAATATAAACTGAGATTTGAAATGAAATTGTATAGTGTCGGTGTAAGGGGAGGATTAAAAAGAATAAGTAAAGCCGAGTTTAAAGAAGATAATGTGTACTTAATTGACGATTTTAAAACAATATATGTATGGTTTGGTTCGAACATATCTAAAAAGAGAAAGGATATAACGATAAATAAGGCAAATTTGTTAAACGAAAAAAAGGAAGAAACAGCTAACATTCAAATAATAGATCAAAACAAAGAATATGGTGCTTTTATCGTCATTAGAGATTTTTTAAGCAAAGGAGTTAAGCAAATAAAAGCCATAGAAAGAAGAGCTGAATTAAAAATTCAAATTGAAGAGACCATGGAGCTCATTGAAGCAGGATTAAATCCAGATCTCGAGGCAGAAATAACGATCGCAGCAAACGACCTTACTCAAAAAAAAAAATCATATAAAGAATTATGTGAAACTTTAGCTAAATTACAATTAGGGCTTATAAAAGGCTCAAAGAAAACTTCAAAGGACGAAATACAGAAAAAAACACAAGAAATTTTTAAATCTTCATCAACATACGAGGAACTTTGTTGGCTAATTGCTCAACTAAACACTTTAGACAAAAAGAAATCACTAGATTAGTAAATTCATCTTTTATTAGGTTATAATATTTTAAAATGCGATTGGGTTAAATTTTCGTTATTTTTTTTTAGTTCTGAAAAAAAATCCACTACTTTTTCCTAAGTAGCTAAATGTTTTATAAATGAAACTAATAAAAGTAATTAAATATTAGTTTTAACTAATATAAATCATATTATTCAAAAGAATGTTAAGTAAGGACCAGAAACTGAAATAAGATGACGAGTATCGAAGATTTAAAAGATTTTGGTATCGAAATTACTGAGGATATGAAGGAAGGACATGTTATAATCGACATTTTCACTCAGTGGTGTGGACCATGTAAATTTTTAAGTCCAACCTTAGAAAAACTAGAGAAAGAAGGTTTATTTAAGCTAATACAAGTAGATTTGGACCAAAATAGACCTTTAGGTGAAAAATTTGGAGTAACCGCTATTCCAACCTTACTATTTTTCAAGAACGGGAAATTAGTGGATGGCGTAATTGAAATACAAGGAAGGGCCGTTATGGCTAATGGTAAAATGATTGGAAACTATGGAGAAGCTATTATCAAAGAAGCGATTTCAAAATTAAGTTAAAACTAAAATTAGATAGCTCTCTTTTAATGCTAAATTATTTATCCCTTTTTTTAAAATTAAAAAGAATTAGTTTAAAATTTAATGCTATTTAATATTAATATAAGTTTTATAAAAACTAAGTTGATATTTATGGCAACCATAGATTTTGAGTTTCGAAACCAAATTATCCAATCTGACATCGGTAGTACATTAGCTTATTGTTATCAGTGTGCTACGTGTAGTGGAGCTTGCCCTGTAGCACAGGTAACAAATGGACGCTATAACCCTAGGAGGCTTATTTTGGATGCGCTTCTTGGGTTAAAAGAAAAAATTTTTGGGAGAGAAAATGCGTTTAGTATATGGGGATGTACAGTTTGTGACACTTGCGATGAGGTGTGCCCTCAAAAAGTAGAACTTACAGAAATTTTTACTATTTTAAAAAATATGAGTGTTGAAAGAGGTGAAGCTCCAGATTATTACATTATTCAAGCATCCACCATTTTAGAAAATGGTAAAGCAATTCCCATGCAACCTGCTATAGAAAGAAGAAGAGATCAACTCGGATTACCAAAAGTTATGTCTCCAGATGTCAATGAAGTAAAAAAGCTATTAGAAGCTACAAAGTTAGCAGACAAAATAAAAAAAGAAGAATAATCTTTTTTATTACTCTTTTTACATAAATAAAACTTAAATTAAAATCAATCTCGAGTTTAATCTACATATTTTTAAAAGAAGGAAAGAGGGAATTAAAAGTGAGGAAACCAATTATTGGTGGGAATTGGAAAATGAATAAGGGAACCCCTTCAGAAGCTACAGAAATGCTGAAAAAGTTGATTCCCTTAGTGAAAGAAATTAATTCTGTCGACATTGTGATCGTTCCACCCTTTACAGCCTTGTATTCTACAATTGAGTGTGTTCAAAACACAAATATAATGGTTGGAGCACAGAACATGTATTTTGAAGAAAAAGGAGCTTTTACAGGCGAGACCTCTCCATTATTCTTAAAAGAACTAGGGTGTAAATTTGTAATTCTTGGTCATAGCGAAAGAAGGGATATTTTTAAAGAAACAAACGAGTTAGTGAATAAAAAATTGAAAAAAGCCTTATCTTTGGGTTTAAATACGATTGTTTGTATAGGAGAACATCTTGAAGAAAGAGAAACTGGAAGAACAAAAGAAATAATTGAAAATCAATTTAGCAATACTTTTAAAGACTTAAATAACGAAGAAATGAGTAAAGTTGTTATAGCGTATGAACCAATATGGGCAATTGGAACGGGAAAAACAGCTACTCCAGAGCAAGCTGAAGAGATACATGTTTTTATTCGCGAACTATTAACCAAAAACTATAATAAAAAAACAGCAGATATAGTTAGAATCCAATATGGGGGCTCTATAAAACCAAAAAATGCAGAGGATATATTCAAAAAAGAAAATATTGATGGAGGTTTAGTTGGAGGAGCTTCACTACAGGCAGATTCATTATATGAAGTAATAAAAGCAGCAGAAACATCCATTAAATAAAGATTTTTGTTTATTTTTTCTAAATCAATTTAGCCTAATACTTGATTAAATTTAGCAGCAAGCTTTCCGGGAAATTCCCCTAAATAAGACTGAGGATCGGCAAATAAAAGGTAAAAGTAAGGTTCAAATAATCCGTGGATAGTTGGACCTACTCCTGATTTAATTATATACACCCATATTTGTTCGTTTGAGATATAAGACTGTCGATATATCCATTCTAGAGGTGAGATCTCAGGGATTACGCCAATCTTTCTCAAGATTGCTTCTACATCATTTAAAGAATATTTCTTTCCGAATACAGTGATAGGTGAAAGATCGAAACAAGTTATACAAATACCATGAAGTCCATAGCTATTCATCTCAGTTAAAAATTCATTTGCTAATTGATTGATCTCTTTTTTATGTTTTTTTATGCGATTTCTTGCTTCTGAATCTGTTAGAATATCTAATATTTTATCTTCTTCGTTTTGTAATATTTCTAAAGCCGAATCAAGGGGGACTTTAGGAGATATCACGGAATTATAGATTAATTTTATTTTTTCCTTAACAGATTTATGAAGTAAGTATGGTTCTGTTTGAGTGGTGATTAAAACATCGCCTTTATAATTAGTTTTGTTTACAGCTCCTTTTTTATGTGGTTTAAATTCAAGATTTTCAATCTTTTTGTCAATACTTCTGGCAAATTCGTATAAAGCTGAAACTAATCCGGCATTGAGCTCAAAAAGGCTAACAGGATCTAACTTAATATTTGGATCAGAATTACTATGGGAAAAATCAAAAAATCTTAAATATAAGTTCACACCACTAGGGGGACTCTTTAGTTTTAAATTGTAATAAGGAAATCCCGTGTTAGTAATAACTGAAAGTTCGTAAAATGTCATCTTATATGAGTATCTTTACATAAATTTGAAGAATAAATTATATTTTATTGTATGAATATAAATTTGGGTATATGTATTTAAATTAGTGCAGTAAATATTATGATTCAAAAATAATAGAAGGAATGTATTTTTAATATTATTTAATAACTATTGCAGGTCGACCTGGTAGCGATTGGGATGCTTTATTTTCTTTTGAATCGCTCTCTAAAACGATGTTTATCGAGCAGGCGAACTTTTTTTTAATTATTGGAATCATCTCCTTAAAGAATTGAAACTCTTCTTCACTTGAAAGTGTATGTTTTGGATATTTACCAATATTTTTTAATATTTTTACCGTTGTTTGATTAATGAATTTAGCGTAAGTTTTAAACTCGTCATGTTGCATTATCTTTTTCATGATTTCTCCTTGATTTTTTGACTGTTCTAT
>JAUWNA010000296.1 GCA_030612905.1 Promethearchaeota archaeon | reverse complement strand
TATTTGAAGTGATTCTTATCATTTACAATTATAATTTAAAAGAAAAATAATCAAATCGAAAAAGAAAAACAGATTAAACTGTTGTATAAGAGTTTTCTACATTTTTTATAAGAGATTCAACTTTTCTCTTTTCTTTAATGCTTATTAGTTTCGAGAATTTACTACTAATAGATGTTCCGTAATAAGAATTTCCAAAAAAAGTATCTGATTTATTTATCGTGTTAATTAAGTATTTATTGCTCCCTAAGTGCAAAAATAGTGAAATATCGTTGATGATTAACACTGGAGTCGGGCTACTGTTATAAATTTCTATAATTTTATATATTGTTTTAAAATTATGACAAATATTGCTATACATTTCATGTTTATTCTTAGCATTTAGACGGGGGGGAATAATCTCTCCTAAAGCTTTAATGTTATTGCATTTTACACTATTTTCGAAATAATCTTGAACTCTTCCACCAATTTTTAAATCGTCAAAATAAGTTAGCTTTGGAGCAAAATCTAATATGCTAATCTCTTTAGGGTTAATTTTTTTACTTTCTAGGAGGAATTGAACAAAATTAGCGGTATATAAAGTTTTACCAGTATTCGTTTCCCCATAAATAAGTGTTTTCTGACCGATTAAATTGCCAAAATTTAAGTTTTTAATAAATTTCATAAATTTTTTGGAAAATAAAAATTTTTTTATTTAGTAAAACCTATCTCTTGAATACCCAGAGCGCTTAAGAATTTTTAAAATGATAAATCCGATTATACACCCTATTAGAGAACTCCAAAAAAATAACCACCAATAAAGTAATAAACCTCCAAGCGAGAAAGTTCCATATATTGGTATAATAATCTCCCCAATTGTCCCCCCTATGAATACAGTACCTATTGGTTCTGTAAATGCAGCATATTCAACATACTTTGGTTTTTTTTTCCATAAAATGTGAGAGACAATTCCAACAACAACCGCGCCAGATACACCTCCATGAAAAGCGTGGATCGTTCCAATTCCCGCAGAAAACCGTATACTTGCAATACCTAAAGCAGTAATGCTAGAAAAAGTAACTCCTATTAAAACTCCCGTAATTACATTTATTAAATGAGCGAATGGATTTATCTTTGTACCGAACAACAATAAATATCCAAATGGATTAAGATAACTTAAAGTAATTCCTACAGCCATAAAAACAGCTACCATAGCAATCTTTAACGTCAAAATTATGTCTTTTTCGCTCAATTTAATCAATTTTTCTTTGTATTATCTATTTTTTGCTTTCAATTTAAGCTTTTACTACTTTCTGAAAATTAATTATCTTTAAAATTTAAACCTTATTTAATTAAGTATTGTTGCTTTGTTCTAAAAAACTATGAACTAATCGATTTTTTTTAACGAAAGGCACAAACTACCTAAAGGAGTGACATATTATTATAAAAATTGGAGATAAAACGATTAACCCTACAAAAATAATATGTATTGGAACAAATTATTTGGATCACATTGAAGAAACAAAGTCAGATATACCAAAAGAACCCGTTCTTTTTCCAAAAACACTAAATTGTCTGATAGGGGATGGTGAACCAATAGTTTATCCAAACTGGATTCTTAGTAACCGTAAATATAACCGAATTGATTTTGAAGTCGAATTAGCGTTTATCATTAAAGATAGATGTAAATATGTGAGTGCAAGTCAAGCTTACGATCATATTTTAGGTTATACTGTATTTAACGATATTACTGCACGGAAGATACAAACTAAAGATATAGTTTCAAAATTACCTTGGTTTCGCTCTAAATCATTAGATACTTTCGGTCCAATTGGTCCTAGAATTGTAAGCCTTTCTGAAATTAAAGATCCTCATAATCTCAAAATTGAATTAAAAGTAAATGGGGAGATTAAACAATTATCGAATACTAAATATTTGTTATTTAAAGTTCCGGAGCTTTTAGAAAATATTTCAAAATTCTTTACTATGGAACCAGGAGATATTATAGCAACTGGAACACCCGCAGGCATAGGACCAATCAAACCTGGAGATTTGATAGAAGCATCGATCGAAAAAATTGGTACCTTAACAAATAAAGTTGTATTAGAGAAGGAGTTAACTTAAATGGTAAAAATTGGCAAAACTAATATAAATCCAACCAAAATTGTATGTTTAGGACGGAACTATTTGGATCATATTAGAGAAACAAATGCACCAATTCCTACGGAACCGGTATTTTTTGTTAAAACACTTAATACGCTAGTAACTGATAATAAACCAATTATTTATCCTAAAATTTTATACGAAAGTCAGAGTTATAATCGAGTAGATCACGAAGTGGAACTAGCTTTTGTTATTTTCCAAACTTGTAAAAACATCTCGGGTGATAATGCTTTTGATTACATCCAAGGATATACAATTTTTTTGGACTTAACTGCGAGAATTATGCAAAAAAGCGATAGAAATATAAATTTACCATGGTATAGAAGCAAAAATTTCGATACTTTTGGACCAATAGGACCAATAATTGTTCCAAGCAGCGAAATTAACGACCCACATAACCTAACAATTCAATTAAAGCTTAACGGGCAAACCAAACAATTTTCTAATACTAAGCATATGTTATTTAAAATCCCTCAAATACTAGAATATTTATCGAAGTTCGTTACTTTGGAAAGAGGAGATATAATCGCAACGGGTACTCCAAGTGGAATAGGTCCAATACAACTGGGAGATGTTCTGGAAGCCTCTATAGAGAAAATAGGTACCATTACCCATGAGGTTATTTTAGAACGGAAATAGCTAATTATTTTAGTCTTCTATTTAAATTTAAAATTCCTAAAGATACTAATTATTATTATTTATAGCTAAATTAAGCAAATTTTCGATAATCTTTTTCTAATCAAAAAAATATTTAATATTGTATGACTGAAGATATATCTGAAGATATAAAGAAAGAGATTTTTAGATTAATATGTATACCGGGAATAGAAATTGAACAAATTCCTGAAATAGTCAATAAGGATTATAATACTCAACTTGATTATGAAAAAGTTATGGAAATACTATCTAATGAATATCTGAAACATGATCTCGATTATGGCCGTCGTTTATGCTGTAGATTCTAACTAAAACACAAAGACATCGTAGAGGGTTTTGTTTTTAAAATTTAGATTAACAAAAACAACCCTAATAAAAACATATCTAATTTTAAATCTTTTAATAGGTCCATATTATTAAAAATATAGGTATAAACTCTTTCTTCGCTAAAATACTTCAAACACAAATCTTTCCCTTTTACTTCCTTCAATGTTTTAACTACTTCGGTAAGAATTGATTTTAAAAATTTTATAACAATGTCCTTTTCACTTTTCAACAAATTGATATCTATTATGTTGAACCAAGATTCTCTTGAAAATGTAATATTTTCTAATTCAGGTTGGTTTTTAAATTTCTCTTGTTCTCTAAATTGCTTAAATACTTCTTCTATTTTCTGTAAAACTATGTTTTTGGATTTGTTATACATTCTATTTTCTAATGTATTTCTCAAAATAATAAAAATTTGTTGAAATACTCCTAAAATATCAAAAAAGTCCGCTACTTGATTTATTGATTCTACTTCCTCCCATTGACTGTAATAATCTTCAATTACTTTAAGAAATGGTAAATAAACATTCATATTTCCATCCCAACTATGTCCTTTTTTTATCCAAACTGGCTTGAATTCTTTTATAAAAGACTCTTTTATAACATTAAGTCTACCCATCAAAATCTCCGTTTTAGTACCTTTTATACCAGCAGCAACGAAAAGCAATTTGAATTTTGGTTCCAATATATATATCCACCTTAATCCACCCATTTCTATAGATTCCA
>JAUWNA010000130.1 GCA_030612905.1 Promethearchaeota archaeon | reverse complement strand
GATTATTTGGAAAGAATGATTTAAATATCAGTGTGAAATATGCCGAAATATCATATGAAAAAAAAAGAAAGGGAAATAACGGACAAAAATACGATAATTGAAATATTAAAAAACGGAAAGTTTGCGACGATTTCAATGTGTAGAGCTAACGAACCTTATATCGTAACTTTAAGCTATGGTTTTGACTTAAAACAGAATTCTTTATACTTCCACAGTGCTAAAGAAGGGTTAAAAATTGAGTTTTTAAGGGAATCCCCGAATGTGTGTGGCACAGTAGTGGATGATTTAGGTTATATTATGAACGATTGTTCTCATAAGTACCGTTCTATCGTGTTCTGGGGTAAAATGACAACTGTAGAAGACTTGGAAGAAAAGAAATACGGATTTAACATCATTCTAAATCACTTAGAAGATAATCCAGGTAAAGTAAAAAAAAGATTCCTCAAAAATGAACAAGCATATGATAACATATGTATAATAAGATTAACGATTATTGAGATGACTGGAAAAGCATCGTTGTAAGTAATTTTTATTTTAACAATTAATTTTAAGAAAACAGAAAAATTTTTTTTAAACGCATGATATTTTTATATTATGAACCCTGCTGAAGAAAAAAGAATTGTCGACGAAATTCTAAAAGATAGAGCGTTGTCTTATTCTATTGAATTATTAGACGTTGAAGGAGACAAATATACTGTGCGAAATACATTTAACTCAACAATAATATATAAGAAAAAAGGAAGTAAATACTACTTAGAAGACGAATTAGATTAGATTTTTATATAAGTTCAATGAGTTTCCTTTTGTTATTCTGCTTTTAGAACTTATGCTTGATTTTTGTTTAATTAAAAAGTTTAGGATCGCACAAAATTCTAAATACCGTACAATGTAATAGTAAATTAACTAACTATGCTATTTTTTAACAAAAAGTTATCAATTGAGTAATATTAATAAAAGACAATTATATTTTTTCATACATAAAATTATAAAATTGTTTTTTTATTAATTTAACAATAGAATATTTTAGGCCAAACTCATGAGAAAAAGAAAGCTTAAATCTAAAAGTTTTGATGAGATGTACAACGAACAATTTCGAGCGGTGATAGACAATCGTACTTCTCTTTCTATATATAATAAAAAGAGAAGGTCTTTTTGTATTATTCGAAAGAACTTAGCAAAAGATTATGAAATTGAAGTCGATGCTTCGGAAGCGCCAGTATTAAACAAATTACTTGATTCGCCGCAACCTTTTGAAAGTTCAATGGCTAATCTAAATATTTTAGAGAATGAAATTTTTCCCTTAATTGATGCTTTTAAAATTGTGTTTGGAGAGGAAAAAGAGTTAAAATTAAAATCTATTAAATTAGCAATTGGAGGAAGTAATACTGATTACGTTACAATCAGAGAAAATGATTTAACAAAGTATGATGTAAAACCAACTCTTAGTGGATTGAGGGATTTTATTCAAGAAAACGACGATAGCATTTTAGGCTTTCTTGATAGCGAATATATTCCTGAAGAAGGTAATGTAATTTATTTAAATTGTGAAAAAAGGGAAGTTTCTGATAATATTTACTCTTTAAAGATCAAAATCCTTGCGTCAATGCAACAGCGAGGATATTTCCTACAAGAAGAGCATAAATATTATGGTCTACAGTTATTTATTATTATAGAATCAAGAAAACCGAATGATGACAAATTATTTAAATTTTTAAAAGAGTTAGGAATCGATTGGGAATTGATCTTTTTCCGAAGAAGATTGGCAATTCACGATTGGACTGAGATTGAGTGTCAAAAAAATTCTGAAAACCTTAAATGTTTTATAAGAGCGAAGTATGACACATTAAATTATTTTGACATAAACAATATCATTAGAATAATAGTAAAAAATCAATTACCTTTCAATGTAGCAGATAAAATGGCTTCTTTATTATACAAGATGAAATCTGAAAGAGCTACAGAATTACAAGAAAAAAAACATCAATATGACCCATTTTTAGATGAATCAATAGAAAATGAGAGAAATTATCGAAGAACACGCTATATAGATCAAGCACAACCTGTTGACGAATATTCTCTAACCTTAAAAAAAGCTGAAATTGCAGCAGCAGCTAAAATCGCCTGTGCTTATTTAGGAATCCATAAACAAATTAAAGTTGATAAAGATATCTCCGATGCAGAAATATTAAAATATCAAGGCGAATTAACTAATTTCTAGATTTTTGAACCGATTTTTAACATAAAGAAAAAAAAATTAGAGTAAAATTGATAAAGTTAATTTTAGTTTAACTTATAAGATTCTTTTAATAAATTATGGTTAATTTCACCAACTGTAATACTCTTTCCTGTTTTAACATTTGTTACTGTATAAATTGCCGGAGCGAATAATCCTGGATCAATCGCATAGAAATCATAATTTGCTGCTTTAAATGTTTCTATAAATGGTTTTCCATAACTAGACGATGTATTGGCTGGAGCTTTTTTAAGCAGTTCAAAAAGTTCATTTTGTTTGTCCTTTTCGACGTCAATTGTATAGTAAGTCATACCAGCTGCACTAATTGAATCATTAGTTCGCCCCATAGCTCCAAGATCATCTTTAGCAATAGGGGCTATTGTAGTCGTTCCAAAACCGTCTTTGAGCACATCTAAAGGAAAATGTATTTCATGGAGTTTATGTATGCCCGTTTCTACGATTCTAGCAGCAACTTGGATAGAGCCCGTTAAACAAGCAGTAGGCGCACAGACGGCATAAGTCTTACTTGCATCAACTCCACACTTTTCTGCTACTATTGCCATCACTTCTTCGTTAGGCAACTTTGCGGTTTCAAAAACAATCACAGCACAGTCCGAATCGTCGTCGTATTTAATTTCTTCAAATAACTTCTCAACTTTACTTTTAGCTCTAGCAGGTCCTGAACCTAATGATTGAAAAATTGTCTTTTTTTTTTTAACACCTTCTTTTTCTACTTCTTTTTTCAATTTTACGTTCCATCCCGCTAGTTGAGATGCCATACAAGATATTATTGGTTCTGAAGTATAAACATTGACACTCGGTATATAATGACCATCTAAGTTATAGGAAGTAAAATCAACGGTTCCTAATCCGCCCATACAAATTTCACCGACTAGTTTTCCCCCGTTCCATGATGCATTTGTCATATCTAAGACTGTAGCGCCATTATCAAATTTATGTATTTCGGCTTTATAAAATTCTTTATTTTCAATTATTTTTTCAACAAGCTTTAAAGTTAACTCATTAATTTTGACATGATGTGTCATATTTTTCACTTAATTTTTTTTTTAATTGAGTATTTATTATTAAATTCTTATTTTAATATATTAAATTAAGTTTATATTAAAATTTTATAAAAAAATGAATGCAAAACTTAAACTATTAAAATCCGATCTAACAGAAACAATAAAATGGTTTCAAGATCATTTAAAAAAATCTGATGCTTGTGTTCAAATATACACTCATTTAGATGCAGATGGATTGACATCGGGGGCAATTCTTGGAAAGACTCTGTATAGAGAGTGTATACCTTTTCAGATCTCTGTGTTAAAACAATTAGAAAGAGAAGAAATTATAAAAATCGCAGATAAAGTTCAGGACTATAATAATGTGGTGATTTTTTCTGATTTTGGAAGCGGGCAATATTTAGAACTCGATGATAAATTGAATAATGATAATAAAAATACTCCTTATATTATTTTAGATCACCATATTCCTCAAAATATTTCAGATAAGAATGACGATAAAATTAAAGAAATTTACAAAAATTCTAAGCCTCGGCATATCAATCCTTATTTTTATGGAATTGATGGTAGTACAGAAATTTCTGGAGCAGGAATGTGTTACTTCTTTGCTATAGCGTTAAATGAGAATAACATAGATTTGTCTCCAATAGCACTTATAGGGGCAACGGGTGATGTTCAAAATCGGGGACCTTATAATTCTTTTACCGGGTTAAATTCTATTATTTTAGAACATGCCACTAAGGCAGATTTGGTCGAAAAGGTAAATGATTTGAATTTTTCTCCAATTAAACCTATAAATGAAGCAATAGCCTACTCCTCCGATATTAATCTACCGGGATTAAGTGGAAATACGAGTAAAATGCTAAAATTTTTACAAACTTTAGGAATTTTAATGGAAAATTCAGATGGAAATATAAAAACATTAAATGATTTTAATCAAGAAGAAAAACAGAAAGTTTCCTCGGCCATTATTAGATATATCTCTCTTAAACTCGATGTTGAGCCTTCTGAAATTACAAACAAGCTTATTATTAATAGGTATATATTAAAAAATGAATTAGTTGGTTCTGAATTACACGATTTAAAAGAATTTTCTTATCTTTTAAATTCATGTGGGAGGAGTCATAATGGATCGTTAGGAATCGCTATTGCAATGGGTGATAGAAGGATCGCTTATAAGAAAGCACGAGAGCAGTTAATAGAGTACAAGAAATCTTTAGGGCAAGCATTATCATGGATACAGGAGGAAAATAAAATTCAACTCAAAGAGCACATCCAATTTTTTTTTGGAGAAGAAGTCATACCAGAAACTATTATTGGTACAATTGCTTCTATGTTAATATTTAGTAAAAGCGATATAATAGATAAATCAAAACCTATTTTTGGGTGTGCAAAAAGAAAAGAAGAGGAAGTATATAAAATATCGGGTAGGGCACATGAAAGTATTGTGAAAAAGGGAGTAAACCTTTCAGAGGCGATCAGAGAAGCACTAAAACTTTCAAATTTAGACGCATTAGGGGGAGGCCATCCGCCAGCTGCAGGTACAAAAGTCCCAGTTGATAAAATTGATGTCTTTTTAGAAAACTGTAATAAAATAATTAAAAAGCAATTACAAGAATGACGAGATTGTTCCTTTAATCTGTGTATTTTTATATCTTATAAGTTTCACCGATTTCAGGAGCAACTGAATTAAAACCTTTGTCTGACAAATCGTAAGCAAATGATGTTGTTGATTTTGTGTCGCCATGCATACAAAAAATAAATTTAGAATCGTTTTGAAACTTTAAATCATCGATATATCTGTGTAAATGTATTTTATCCGCGTGGCTAGAAAAATCATAATAATCTACATTACATTTTGCCTTGATAAAAATATCTCTTGTACGATAATTCCTACTGTTTCTTTCTTTAAACTCGAAAACTTTTTCGTCAATTAGTTTTCTTCCTGGAGTCCCTTCGACTTGATATCCCACAAGAAAAACAGCTGAGCTTGGGTCGTTTAGGATTGAGCTGATATATTCAAGAGCTGCACCTCCCTTTAACATACCTGACGGAGATATGATTAAACCGTCTGATCTCTTTTTTAGATTCTTTCTTTTTTCTCTAGATGTTATTAATTGAGCTTTTTTGAAAGCAGACTTATATTCAGCAAAATTTCTAAAAGAATTAGGAAATTGAGCGTACTCTATTGAAACTTTTCTTGCTAAACCATCAAGAAATATTTCACTTTTAAAATTGTATTTTTGCAAAACCAACAAGATTTCTTGTGAGCGAGCAACCCCAAAAGCAGGAACGAGAACCTTTCCGCCATTTTCGATAATATTTAGGGTATCATCAGTAAATCTTTTTTCAAGTTCCGCTCTTATAGGATGTTCTCTTAAAGAATACGTGGATTCCGTAATTAAAACATCAATTTCAGGCAATTTAGAAGGTTCAGCGGGAGAAACTAAGTTCGTCTCTTGAGTATTGATATCTCCCGTGTAAAGAATTCTCTTATTATCGACTTCTACTAATATAGATACGCTGCCAGGAATGTGTCCTGCGTCGTAAAATGTAATATAGAATTTATCGTCAATCTTCTGACGTACTTCGTTGCTAAGAAAAGAAGCATTTTTAATTGTTTTTTGTAACTCTCTATATCCGAACGGGTAGGGATAATTGGAGATTTTAATTGTATCTTTTATCAATATCTCTGACATTCTAAGTGTTAGAGGGTTGGTAAAGAGAGGAATGTCTTTGTTTTTAAATAAAAAAGGTAAAGCTCCAGAATGGTCTACATGACAGTGAGACAACGCAACAGCTTTAAGATTGCTAAAATCACCATCTAAAGGTAATCTTTCTTCGCCCTTGAATCTAATGCCATAATCTAAAATGCATTGTGCACCATTATTTGACTCAATTAGGACTGCTGACCTCCCTACTTCTCTACATCCACCAAGGAATTTTATATACGGCATTGTTTTGTATTTTAAATAATTAACCCAAACTGTAATTTAAAAAGCTTATTA
>JAUWNA010000576.1 GCA_030612905.1 Promethearchaeota archaeon | reverse complement strand
GTTGAATGAAATACTCGGCGAGGAATTTAAAACCAAATCAATCTGTGATCTGGCAAATTGAGAAAGAACATCTCCAGAATCAATTAATTCCGTCCTCCACACGCTTAAAGGGGTAGGTATTAAATTATGAAAAAAACTCACACAAAAGATTTTCTGATGACTCAGCGACAACACTTTTTCGATGAACTGATTCAATTTTTTTCGACCAATAAATCCTTCTTTCGAATCTAAAGTCGTAGAGTTCATACCCTGAAAATATATATTGTCATTTTCATACAGCGGATCAAATTCTCCAAAGTAATGTTTCCAGTATTCCCAAGCAAGAGGTTTTGAATCAGTATATCCAGGAACAGCCAAATGAGGGTGCTTTAATTGATTGAGTTTATCCTTAGCTATTTGAAACTCTTCTTTAAAACTATTCTTTGTAAGATTACCCGCATGAACAACTAAATCAACTTCGTCAATTTTATTAATTTTTTCTATTACTTTATCAAAATTATTGAAATTACTCTCAAATCGTTCTGAAACTAACGAATTTGATATTTGAATAAATCTAGCAATAGGCTTTTGTTTTTTGTCAATCTGTAATGGAATATAATAGTTAACTTGTCTTAGAATTTCTCGTTGAGAATTCGAATCTAATACGGGAATCACTTTAAAATTAAGATTGTTGCCCTCAATATCTATGATCGAATAAGTAAATAATTCACGATACCTCGTTTTGTTACAGCAAAAAGTTCCTGCATTAAAAATAAATAAATCTTTCTCACTGCTACTCACAGTATATAAATTAGAAAAATGTCGATGACCATTTAAAACTAAATCTGCCTTCGCCTCTAAAAGCATCTTAAGCATATCTCCTGAATCATCTATTGCTGATCGTTCTTTTCCTGTGTTAGGTATCGGTATTAATTGATGGTGAAAACATACAACCTTGAATTTATTTTCTCTTTCAGGTTTCTCTAACTTTTTTCTAACTGATTCAATTATATTGTGATGAATTATTCCACCGGGTAAATCGGGTTTTGTACTGTCTATCCCATATATATAAATATCGTCATCTTCATATGTATAATGTCTTGTTCCAACCATTTCCTCAAATAATAAATACCCGACATTCATTGCGTCGTGGTTTCCTATTAAAAATATCATTTTTGAATTTTTGGATAAAGGTTCGAACTTCTTAAATTGGTCTAACGCATACTCATAGTCAAGCATAGTACCAAAAGCTGTTATATCTCCCAAATGTAAGTAAACAGACGCGTCTTTTATCTTATTCACTTTTTCCATTCCAACATTAAAGGCGTGGAGGTTAAATGCTCCCCCATAACGCGAAATATGTGTATCAGATATGATTACAAGCCGTTTTTTCGACTCAACCTTTTTCTGAGAGCTAATCTTAATATTATTCTCGTATATCATATTTTTTAAGTAGTTTTTAATTTTGCTGGATGACCTAAATAAATTGAATTTTCTCTTAGAACCTGGTCGTAACTTGTATACGAATGAGCTGAAAGTTTCGCGCTTTGTTCCATAACCGTACCGG
>JAUWNA010000024.1 GCA_030612905.1 Promethearchaeota archaeon | reverse complement strand
TATTTGACTGTAATATAGTACCATAGCAATAGTCCTGGTATTACTAGAATGAGTGAGATTACTATATTAGTTGGCAGAATTAAAAAACCTAAAATATTGATATCGTCGAAATCTATTGGCATAATGAACAATTCAATACATAGGAGATAAATATAACCAACAATTATTAAAATTAGCATAAGAATCACAACACCTCTTATTCTAGGAAACTTATATAATAAGATTGCAGATGAAAGTCCAAAAATAACGATTATAATTGCTATCGTAATTAAATCCAGATTTCCAATTGTCCAAACCATTAATAATGTTGTTATTATGGAAAAAAACCCACAGATTATTGAAATAATGTAAAAATTTTTAACTAATGATGGTTCCTTTAAAGGTCCTTTAGCTAAGATTAATCTTGGTAAAGTTAGAGCGGCGTCTTTCTCATCGGATGCTTTTATAAAATCGTTTTCTAACAATATAATATCGCTCTTATTTTCTAGAATTTCACTACTCTCAAAAAATCCTTTTACTGAATATAGAACATAAAAGCTATTAAAAATATGAATTAAAAGCGCACAAAAAACTGCTGCTTCAAGAGAGCCAAATAAAGCAATACCCGCAAATAAAGCGCCAATACTTAGCGTTCCAACATCTCCAGGAAAGATTTTTGCAGGAAATTTATTATATAAGTAAAATGGAATTAGAATTGCTAAAGCGATAACGGTAAATAAAACTCCTTCTGCGGAATTCCATATTATTGAACAAACAAACAAGGAACATAGTGCAATAATGGATGTGCCCGACCCTTCACCGTTATATCCTTCTAACATATTTACTGTGTTAGCAAATACTGCGACAATTATAGGCGCAAGTATTGGATAAATAACAGTTAATCTTAATTGCCCTAGGAAAGGGATTGTAGGGGATTCAATTGTAATAAAACCAAAATAATTTGCCAGAAAAATCAAGGTTCCCGTAAAGATTGTTAATATTAGTTTATATCTCGATCTTAATTTAATTCTGTCATCAATATAACCAATTATCCCTGATAAAACCACAGTTAAAACAAATATCAAGATTTCGTTAAAGAAACTTGGAAAGAAGATAATTAGAAACATTGATGTAAAAGAAATTCCTATGATGATGCTAATTCCACCAGATTCCGCAACTTCTGTTTTTAAGTTTTTATGTATATCGATTCCGATGTGACCCTTCCTTTTCATTATTTTTATAAGATAGGGGATAATTAGCATTGTAATTGTAAATCCTACAGCAAAGACTATTATTAAATATATAACTTCCAAGACGCCCCAATTTAAATCAGTTATACGAATCATTATTGATCGATGATTTTTTTAAGTAGTTTATTTTTTCGACAAGAAGTAAATAAATAATAGCCCGGCACGGAATTTCGACAATCGAGCTTACTCGATAGTTTTCGAACCGTGGTCACGGGGTTCAAGGCCCCAGATGCTTGTCCACTACACCACCGGGCTATGTATTTTATTACTTATATGTTGAAAGGTTGTAAATTTTGTTTAAAAAATGCATTATCTAATAAATCTTTATTGGTTTTTAGAAATTGAATCTCTGCTTTTTCGTCTCTATATTCATCAGGGAGCATTTGAGGTATTGTTTCGATGATTGGGTACCATCGCATACATTCTGAACAGAACAGTAATCCCGTATCAACTTCAGTTTCAATTTTAATTTTATTTAAAAAATATAATTCAGGTAGAATATTTTCGATTTGTTCAAATTCTAAGCTATTAGAAAAATTGGTTATTTTATCTTTTATATCGTGTTTAATAATGTTAAAACATTGTTTACTTAATTTTAATGACGATTTGTCGTGTATATAGTTGACTTCCTTAATGCTCGAAATTATTAGATTTAAATATGTATCGATCAAACTCTTTTCAATAACAATATCGTCCCGAATATAAATTTTTCCCTTTTCCTCATGAATCTCGATAATGTTTTCCTTCGTAATAAGATCTATGTCTCTTTTCTCAAATAAACTTAAGATTTCCTTAAATTCTTCTTCATTAGTTTCATATGAAAAGATATACAAATCTAAGGGAAAATGCTTGTCAATTGGACAAGCTAAAATGTCAAGCAACCACGGTTTCATTGAGTCACCAAATTAAATGATATTTATAATAAATAGCTTCTTAGTTGTTGAATGTATTTATCTATTGTTCTATCTAGTTTCTTTCTTCTATTAAAGAAATCGTCTGATAATTTCTGATATGCGGCTTTGGAAGGTAATCTTCCTCTTTTATATCGAGTCTCCAGAAGGGTTAAACTATCGTTTACGCTAAGTCTCTCGGCATCTAAAACATCAAGTTTTTTTATAATATTATTAAAGGTTTCGCTTGTCTCCATTAAAACTTTTTTAAAGGGCGTGATTTCGCCTTTAATTTGGTCGATTTTTGTTGTATTTTTAGCTAATAAATTCTTATACGTTTTCTTAGCTAACTTTTTACGTTTTGCTTCATTTTCTGCTTTTCTAATTTCTAATATTAACGCATTTTTTTCTTCATACAAAGAACAGAATTCTCTAATTTCATTAGTGGGTATGAATTCCTTTTTAAATACAGATAATTGTTCTTCTCTTTCTTGAGTTTTAATAATTAGAACGAATGTGGATGATAAAAATGCAATAATTAGCATAAAAATGAGAGGTCTCAGAATTAAATCAAAGATATCTACAGTAAATGTAAAAAGTATTGTTTTTCTTTCTAAAGGACTCACATTTTCAGAATTATAAACCAAAACTCTGGTACCAGCAGTTTTAAACATTGCTTCAGGTAAAGACGACGCGTAATCTATATTACTACATCCCTCTATAATAACACTAGTAGTTTGTTGGTGTATTAAAAAGTCATAGCTTGTTGTAAAAATATTAATTAGAATAGACTGTTGAAGCCAATTGTATGAAACTAATTTTTCATAAGGTAAATTGTATTCTATGAAAAAGTTAAATTTAGAATAAGGCGCCAATGAAACTCGATTTTGATATAAAGCTATAGTTAACACCTTTTTTAAGGGATTTTCGATGGAATCTGCTATTGTTGTTCCCAATAATTCACCAAGGTCATCATAAATATACACATTCTTAATATCTACGGGAATGTTTATTGAAAGTAATGGAATTGTTACAATTCCTAAGTTTTCAATTGTGATTTCTTCCTTGATTTTGACCACACCCCAAGGAGATATATAAATTTCTCGATTTATTTCTTCAATTTCTAACTTTGTTGATAGGCTATCTTCAAAAGTGATTGTAGTTTCATTATTTTCATCTAAATTTTCTAAAAATGGATCTAAGAAGTTTAGAGTAGAACTTTGCTCTAAATCATATAACACATTTCTACCACCTATAGGTATGCCCATTCCTTCAATCTCTTTATGAAAATTCAATATTGCCTCCTCTGGTAAACGATAACTTGATTTTATGTCTCCTTCGCTCTTATAAGGTAGTATTGGAAATAATAATCCTGTGAAATTGATTAGTTGAGAATATGCTTCACCAATAATTGCAAATTTATAGGTTATCAAATTTTTATATGTTTGTAAAACATTTATAGTAACTTCTTGCGATGGTAAAATCGGCGAATCAAAATATATTGTTATCATTTCATAACTACGCATAACCTCGTGTGACCTTTCTGTTAATAAAGTGTTACGTGTTTGACCGGAAGCGCCAAAATAAATTAAATTATTTGAATCCTTTAGTGGGATTCCAAATAATATTGAATTAATAGGATTGTCATTTTGATTTAATATTGTAATTCGATCATTTATATTTACTAAACCATATGAACTAATATTAGTATTCCTTATAATTCCCTTAATTAATATGTTTTCGACTCCTTCTAAACTCCCTGATAATTGAGGATATTCATTTTCAGTTTGATTTTGATAATTAAATGGAGGATCATTTTGAAAGGATGAAAACACAACAATAAACAAAAGGAAACTAATTAGCAATAAAACTATTTTTTTTTTTCTCATTATAAATAAACCATTACTTTACTCAAATTAACTAACAATAATTAATACAATTAATAAAAATTTATCATATTTTTTTTTTTAATTCAAGATAAACCTTATTATTTTTAATGTTTTAATTTTATTTAATTAATGATTATTTTTGCAATGGTTAAATAATGTCATCTCGATCAAGTCAATCAAGGCGTAAGAAGAGAAGAAGTGGAAATGCTCCAATGCCTTTAGGTGGAGCGGGTTTAATGAGGTTTTTTGAAGATAGTTCAATAGGAATTAAAGTGAGCCCTATAACTACTGTATTTTTAGCCGTTGGTTTAATTACAATTGTAATGTTAGCTTGGTTACGCGTTTTTGAATGGTTATTTTAATTTTTTTATAAAAAATTAAAATCTTTTCTAAAAAATTATTTATTTAAATTATGAATATTTCAGATTTCCAAGATTTAATAAAGAAACTCTATTATCAAAAGGACTTAGATAGAGGATTCAAAAGCACATTTATCTGGTTGATAGAAGAAATTGGGGAGCTGGCTACGTTATTAAATTCTCCAAATATAGATAAAGAAAAAATTTCAGAGGAATTAGCTGATATTATCGCATGGACTGTCTCCATCGCAAATTTATTAGAAATTGATATGGAAAAAGCTTTAATTACAAAATATCCTGAAAAATGCAAAAAATGCAACTCTTCCCCTTGTAAATGTGGAAAATAATTAAGTTAATATTATTTTAAGAAATAATTCAACTAAATACTAATTTAAAGTGAAGCTGGAAAAGTGAATCTTGAAAGAAAAAATTTATCTTTTATCCACAAAAAGGCATTTATCCATGAGACTGCATTTATTGATAATTTTACAGCAATTGGAAAAGGAGTTAAAATAGAAAGTGATGTTTATATATCCAAGGGAGTTAAAATTTATGGAAATGCTTTGATACACTCAGAGACTTATATAGGCGAAAATTGCATCATTGGACATCCACAGAAAGCGGATTTAACAGTTATTATAAAAGACAAGAAAGAGATTACAGATTTTGAGAGCCCTTTAATTACAATAGGAAAGGAATGCACCATCAGAGCAGGTTCTATAATATATTCTGAAGTGATCATAGGGGAGAATTGTCAAACGGGACATAATGTTATGATTAGAGAAAAAACATCCATAGGAAACAGCACTTTAATAGGTACTAACACGATTATCGATGGAAATGTAGTTATAGGAAATAACGTAAGTATTCAAACAGGAGTTTACATTCCTTTATACTCTAAAATTGGAAATGACGTTTTTATGGGTCCGTATAGCAAATTAACAAATGATAAATATATGATGCGTAAAGAATTTAATTTAAACGGCCCTAAAATTGAAGATTACGTTTCTTTAGGAGCAAACTCAGTAATTATGCCGGGAATTACCTTAAAAAGGGGAACGATCGTTGGAGCAGGATCTGTAGTTGTAAAAAATACTGAAGAAAACGACATTGTTGTAGGAAACCCAGCAAAGTTATTAAAAAAAATTCCTAAAGATTGGAAATAAAAAATTGCCAATTCTAATTTAATGAAATTATTCAATTTATCATTAGAAAATTGATCTTAAGATGAGTTTATTAAACAAAAAAATTTGGGTTGATATAGAAGAACCAAAAACTGGAATTATGTTTAATCGTCTTCTAAAAGATTTTCAGAAGGAAGGAGCAGAACTTTTAATTACTGCTCGAGATTACGATTCTACTTTTCAAATTTTGGACAACTTACATGTTAAGTATCAGAAAGTTGGGAAGCACGGAGGTGAAAAATTGGAAGATAAATTAAAAACTTACATCGATCGCTTGTCTAAACTATACCCATATGTTATAAAATTTGCTCCAGACTATTTTGTGACTTTTTCTTCTGTGGAAGGCACTAGAATCTCTTACGGTTTGAACATTCCCTCAATAGGTTATAACGATGAGCCTCGAAATGTTCCTGTGTGTAAACAAATATTTCCATATTTAGATCACATAATTACTCCGATGTGTGTTCCAGAAGAATGGTATATCCATCTTCACGCCAAACCAGAACAATTAATCAGATATAATGGTATTGATGAGATAGCATGGCTTTCAGAATACGAACCTAATCCCAATATACTTGAAAAAAACGATTTAGAAAAGGGAAAATTCGTAATTATTAGAAGTGAACCTTCCTTTGCTAGCTATTTTATAGGAAAATTAAAACCAGAAGAAACATTAATTAGTCAATTCTTTCCTACAATATTTAATCAATTTCCAAATCTTAAATATTTTTTAATTGTAAGAACAGAAAAACAAGAACTATACCTGAAAAAAAAGTTGAAAAAATATATTGATAATTTCAACATTATTATTACGCGATTTATGCCGAATATGGTCGATTTGTGTTATTTCAGTGCTTTAGTAATCAGTGGTGGAGGTACAATCGTTCGTGAATCGAGTTTATTAAACGTGCCAAGCATTGAATTTTTTCCAGGAGATACCGCCCCTCAGGAACATTTTTTAATAAATAATGGTTTTCCTTTAGAGCATATAAAAGAATCTGAAAAAATTGTAGAGAAGTCTACAGAAATTCTTTCTGAAAAACCTCATCACGACAGATTTAACGATTCATATAAAAAAAAAATTATGCAATTTGAAAACCCAAACGAAATTTGCTTTAAAATTGTAAAGGAGAATTTAATAAAAGAGGTCTAATCAGTTAAGAATTTTTCATATTCGTTTTCTAATCTTTTACCAACCGCGTCCCAACTGTATTTTTTTATAAATCCTTGAGCTTCTTTTACTATTTCATTTCTCAATTCGTTATCATTGAGTAGAATTTTTATTTTTTCAGCCAATTTTTTTGAATCTTTAGGAGGAACGAACAAAGCATGGTTCTTTAGAATCTCTCGATATACTGAAATTGAGGAACATATTACGGGCGTTCCACACGAGATGGCTTCTAGGGAAGTTAATCCAAATCCTTCGGAAGATGAAGAAAAAGTTATAAAAATATCTCCCATAGAATAATAAAAAGGGACTTCTTCTTCTGGAAGATAGCCCATAAAATAAATGTCTTTGTTTTCATTTTTCCAAGTATTGTACGCTTTTTCCATCAAATAATCTGGTCTACCTCCAATAACTAAATTAAGGTTTGGAATTTCGTTTTTAACCAGTTTATAAGCTTCAATTATGTTACCTACTCCTTTATAAGGAGCAATTCTTCCGATATACAATAAAACGGGACCTTTAATGTTTAATCTTTCTTTCAATCTTTGAGCTTCGATAGGGTAGGGATTGTACTTTTCCTCAATGCCATTGTAAATGGTGACAATTTTATTCTTATCAATTTTTGGAATAAAATATTGAAATTCTTGCTTAACATAATTAGAAACAGTAGTTATTAACGATGCTTTTTTTGAAACATATTTTATCAATAGCTTTTCTAAAGGAATTCTTGTAAGTTTTGTTTCGAAAGGAGTAAAATCGTGGATCGTGCAAATGAATCTTTTTTGGTTAGATAAAATAATTGGTAAAGCTGCTTTGGCACTATTAGCGTGTACGATGTCGAAATTATTATTCCTTAAGAATTTAATTACCTTGTAACAAAAATTTGGAGCCCAAAAAAATCTTTTTCTAATTAAATCAAACTGAACGATATCCGGGTCGTCTAATTCTTTGTTCCATTTACCAGTAATTAATTTTACATCGTGTCCTTGCTTTTTAAGATATTCAAAAATTGCTCTGATAACTTTTGCCTCTCCATCAGCACTATCAGGAGAAACTGTTAATGATACTAGACAAATTTTTAGCTTTTTCATCTAAAATCAAACGCTGTTTTATTGCAGTTTCAACTTATTAAGTTAGTTGTTTAAATCCATCTTCAGTTATTAAAATCGTTTGTTCACTTTGAGCCACAAATTCTCCTTTTTGTTCCGCTAGTACATAATGAACTTGTATTTTTCCTTGTGTTACTAGTTCTTGGAGCCCAAACATTACTCCCATTCTAAAATCTTTTGCCAACCATCTTTCTGCAAAAGGAAGCGTTTTGTAGTTCTTATTTACATGCCCTAAAATTTGTTTAGATAACTTTCTACGTAGAGGTACTCTTCCTGCATATGGGTTCAATTCGTAAATATAAGAATATTTGGTATTATGGACTGTACCTTCCCCCGACGAAGCAAATATTTCTATTGCAAAGACTTCACCTTCTTCCATTATATCACCACCTTGAGTACCTAACTCTGGCAATCTTTTTTTTCCATGAACAGTCCACCTTTCAATTTGATGTCCACCAAGTTCTTTTATCGGATTAAATTTAAACCCTTTTACAATATCTTCGATTTTTTTACCCAATTCTTTCGTGTTGATTTTAGGTTTAACCATCATTTTTGCGGCTTCCAGAGCTACTTCGGTTGCTTGAATTATGTTTTCAAGAGATTTCTCGTCATTAAAACTTACTGTAAAAGCTGTGTCCACTATGTATCCATCGATATGAACGCCTAAATCGATTTTAACAATATCTCCTTCATTAATCGTAAGTTCATCATCCTTTATCGGAGATGTATAGTGAGCTGCAATGTTGTTTATACTAACATTAACGGGAAATGCCCACCCTCCACCTAATTCAACGATTTTAGTCTCTGTGTTTTCAATTAAATTTAACACTTTTGTTCCAACTTGTATTTGCGGTTTAATGTACTTCTTTACTTCTTGAGCAATCTTTCCAGCTTTGGTAAGAGATTCGAGTTTATACTTTTTCTCTTCTTCGTCTTCTTCTTTATTGTTTTTTTTATCAGATTGATTTTTCAAATTATTATTCTCAGTCATTAAATATGTAAATGTAAAAATTGATAAAAATATTTTTTAAATAAACAATATCAAATTTTATAAAATAAAAAAATAAAGTAAACATTAATAATTAAATAAAGTTAATTTTAATATCATACCACTTAATAATTTATCACTTACTAAGTTGATTTGTAATTGAGTGAGAATATTATTTAGTTAATGAAACCTTCGTTTAAAAGAAAGGAGGCAATCATGGATGTCTGAGAATATCAGTGAGCTCACGGATTTATTAAGAAAATTATCGGCTGTAAATAGCGATATCGAAGGCTCCGCAATAGTAAGTGTTCAAGGGCTTCCAATTTGTTCCGTTTTGAGTAGGAATGTAAACGATGGTATTGTTTCTGCCATGTCTGCTGCTATACAGAGCGTTTCAGAGCGCGCGGTTGAAGAGCTTGAGAGGGGCGAATTAAAAAGGATACTTATTGAAGGGTTAAATGGTATTATAATTCTCTCTAGAGCTGGTGAAAATGCTATTTTATGCACTCTTTGTAGCGCCAACGCTAGCCTAGGAATGGTTTTTCTAAATATCCAGAGCGTTTCCAATAGAATTGCGGCTTTATTAGATTAGGAAATGCCTTAAACTAATGTTCTATTTTTCAAATCCCGGTTTGCTTCGACCCTTTTCTCTATGAATTTAAAAATTGATAAACTTAACATCAAAATGAATGAAAAAAAAGGTTTGTTTAATTTTCTTTATGTTGCTATTCTGATTTTGTTTTTGAATCTCGATAAGGATGTTTTTCGAGGTATGCGTTAATTAGAGTCATGAAACCGTTGCCAATTCCACCACCCATAGCTCCAAAAATAGCGGCTAAAAGGATTATGAGTATTAGAATTAGCCAACCAAATCCTTCTCCAAAAATTAACGCTCCAAACTGGTCAAGTATAACATATACATTTCTTGTAATCAGTCCAACTAAAACATAAATCCCCCACGAAAGTGTAACTCCGATAAAACCGCTTAGAACACCATATTTTAACGATTTGTTAAGCATTCCCGCAATAATACCAGGGATTATGACTAACTGCCAAACTGGAACTAGTGTTAATAGCATAGTTAGACATAAAACAACAACTACGCTTATGAAAAAAGTTCTCCTTTCTATTTCCATCTTTTTAACCCCCTATTGGAAAGAAAAATAATTGAGATTCAATTGAACTAGTGGGAAAGTTATATAATGTATTCGTAAAATATTGATAGTGGTATTTTCCTTGTAAGAACAGTTGTTCTAGTTGATCTGAATAATGTTTTGAGTTTGAAAGCCCTCGTTGCCCCGATGGAATAACGCTTAAAGAGTTATTTAGGTTGCTAAAGTCTATAATTAAGCGTTCAGATGCTCCACCTCTCGCGAATCCACCACCATTGTCAATATTTACCCAAGCTGGATTGATTGTGAACCCTTCTCCATCAGCCTCATAAGGTCCTTTACTTAGCGGATCTAATTGTGCAATAGATAGAAAATAAAGTTGATGTAGATCGCCCCACCTCCAAGTTGATGGGTCGTCAGAGCTATAAAAACTTTCTAACCAGTCGATTGTGGCGTCTAATGCTAGCATCATTGTTTCGTTTCTAGTCTCGATTTTCAATGGTGTAGAAACATTATCAAACCAATGGGAAGATTCGTTTTCTTTCATTAAATATTCTAAAACAACTATTCTTGTTCGTGCAGTAAAATTATATGTTTCCTTTTCATCATTAAAAGTAAAATCTTGGAAATAATCTCTCCACTTTCGGTAGATAGTTGGTGCAGCTTCTTCTTTATCCATTACAAATTGCCAACTTTCTAATTCTGTAAGAACATTATTGATTTTTGTAGGAGGTGTAGGACCATAATAATCGTTAATAACTTCAATTAACTCTGGAACGAAAGCTCTAGCAGCTGTTGAATTCACATCATTTTGGATGGTTTTCATGCTTTCAACGCTTATAGATCCATCAGCAGCATTCATAAGTAGTTCGTTTATCCTTCTGGCTCTATATCCATCTGCGTATTCATTTTGTAAGAAATAACTATTGTACTCTGGTCCTGCTATAATTTGATTAGCGGAAGCTAAATATTTCTGATTTGGATTTAGAGCATTAGGCAAATCCTCGAAGGGTATGTAACCAATCCATTCTCCCTCCCCATTGGAACCGTTGTATGGGAGAGTTCCGTTACCAAGATGACCCAATGGAATTTTAGAATCGTCTCTAATTGGAACTTTTCCTGTTGGTCGAATGGCAATATTTCCATCGACATCGGCATAAACTATATTTTGCGCGAGGAGTGTCCAGTCTTTTGAAGCTTCGTCGAAATCTCCTCTATTTTGAGCTCGATCGAAACCATTCCCAGCAAGTATGTTGAAGAAATAATCGTTAGCAGTCCATTTTGGTGCTAAAACTATATCTCCTAAAGATTGAGGCAATCCAAAATCGCGTAAATCGCTTAACACCGGTCCGTGAACAGTATGTCTAACAGTGAACTCTACAGATTCTCGGTCTTTAACATTAATATTATAACTTTTTTCAATATATGATGTTGAAGTCCCGTTGTAAATGTATTGATTTGGTCCGTCCGTGTTATAATAGTACCAATCTATAACATCGTATCCCGTGTTGGTGAACCCCCAACCGACCCTCTCGTTATGACCTACGGCAACACCAGGCATCCCTGGTATTATAAATCCATATACATGAAATCCAGTATCTTCAGCTTTTAAATGCTGCTCATACCATACTCCAGGCATCATCCAACCAAGGTGCATATCGTTGCATAGGATTGGGGCGCCGGTGTTGCTTAAAGTGCCATTTACAACCCAATTAATTGAACCAATTATTTGATCTTTTTGGTTTTCCATCAAGGTTTTCTCCGAATCTATTTTTTGGACGTTATCTAGGAAGTTCTGAATTTCGATTTTTAAAGCAAAACTAGGATTTAATTCAAATCCAGCTTTCATTGGACTTTCTGGGAATTCTCCGTAGTCAGGGATAATAGGAATTTGGTACGGTAATGTAACTCCAAATAATTCGTTATAATAAGTAAGATTAATATTATTCAATGCAAGTAGAGTGGTGTATCTATCCAAATCATGATAGTTCCAAGACATTTGCCTCGCCATTTCTTGGACTAAACATAAAGTATCAATAGTACTCCATTCAGTAGGTTCGAAGCCCATTAAATGATATTCTAATGGTTTAACATCTTCGTGCGACCCAATATAGTGATTTATTCCATCTACATACCTTTCAAATGAACTAAAGTATTCAAGCGTTCCATTATTATGCATTGCCCTAAACAATTCGTCGGTTTTAATTGCCCAATCTTCCATTCCGACAGCAAGCATGAATTTATCTACAGTTAATAAACTTTCACCTAGTACTTCTGACAACTTTCCACGTACTTGGCGACGTGTCATATCCATTTGGAAGAGTCTATCCTGAGCATGACAATAGCCTTGAGCAAAAAAGAGATCTTCCTCGTAAGAAGCATAAATATGAGGTATACCCCATTCATCGCGTATAACGGTTACTTCCCCTCTTAAGCTCGGAATGTTTAACCGTTCTGCCGCTGGAAGCTCTCCTGGAACTTTCCATACGCCGTTTCCTGGAAATAGGAGGTCCCCTAATGGAGGTATACCCATTAAGGGCAACGAAAAAATAGTCATTATTATAATAGTAAGTGGAATAAAAACTGACAATTTTGTTACTGCTTTTTTTGTTAGATTTCTCATAATAAAACCTCTAAAATTTAGATAGTTTTTGT
>JAUWNA010000258.1 GCA_030612905.1 Promethearchaeota archaeon | reverse complement strand
CAATCGTACTGCTATCTCGTTAATTTTTGGGTTATATTTCATGGTACAAGAGCCTAACGGATATATTCCTGAATCTACACCGTAGTTTATCGTGCTTAATTTAATATAATGGCGAACGATCTCCACCTCAGGAACATCTGGAATCGGAAGCTCATCTCTTATGAGATTTTTGGGAAGGATGTCCTCAAGTTTTTTTCCAATAACATCCATTTTTGGAATAAAATTCTTTTGGGCGCGGTCAACCCCTTTTTCAAAAATCAAAGAATCAGTTTTATCCATTATTTTTTTCCCTCCTTTTTGTTATGTAGAGCATTTTTCGCAGCATTGATAAACTTTTCAATTGATTCTCGAGAATTAATTTCTGTTACACACACTAAAACTATGTTCTTCAAATTTGGAAAATACTTTGAAAGACGGAGAGGAGGAAGCAAGTTTAATTGCTTGCATTCATGAGTAAGAGCATCAACATCTGGACATTTTACAATAAATTCGTTATAAGTTGGTTTCTTGTTTAAAATTTCATAACCAGGAATTTCTGTTAGCTTGTTTTTAACATAATTAGCTTTTTGAAAGTTTTGGCTTGCGATTTCGCGCAATCCTGTTTTTCCTAAAGATATGATATAAATTAAGGCAGATAATGAACACAAAGCTTGGTTTGTACATATATTTGAACTTGCTTTTTCTCTTCGTATATGTTGTTCACGGGCTTGTAATGTTAATAAAAATCCCTCGCGTTCGCCGTCAATTTCTTTTGTCTTACCAACTAATCTACCTGGCATTTTTCTCATAAATTTTTGCTTTACTGCAAATATCCCTAATCCTGGTCCTCCAAATGAGGGACTAATTCCGAAAGACTGTCCTTCTGCTACAAAAATATCAACATCTGTTTCTCCAGGTGGTTTCAGAACACCTAAACATGTAGGGTCTGTCATACATTGTATCAATAAGCAATTAGGAGCTTTTTCTTTCACTTTTTTTGCTAATGACGATACATCTTCAATATCTCCAAAGAAATTTGGACTCTGAAATAAAACAGCTGCAATATCTTGGTCTAATTCGTCTATTAATTTATTTTCAGAGATAATTTTAAGATTGATTCCTTGTCCCCAACAATAAGTCTTGACAACTTCAGAATATTCGGGATGAATGCCTTCCAATAATAATAAACGATTTTTCCTTGTTATTATAGTTGCCATAATAGCTGCTTCCGCAAGAGCAGTAGATCCATCGTACATACTTGCATTGGCGACATCCATCTGAGTGAGTCGAGAGATTACGCTTTGATATTCATAGATCGCTTGCAAATAACCTTGACTAGCCTCTGCTTGATAGGGAGTGTAAGACGTATAGAACTCTGAACGACTTATTACAAAATCAACTAAAGTAGGGATGTAATGAAAATAATAACCTGCTCCCAAAAAGGAATTAGAATAAACTTTATTCTTTTGAGAAAGTTCTTTTAAATTTTTCAGAACATCTGGTTCGGATAAGCCTAAGGGTAAATTTAAACTGCTAATAATTAAATCTTTAGGAATATCTTGAAATAATTCTTCTAAATTTTTAACGCCAATAACTTTAAGCATTTCAGTAATAGTTTTATCGTCATGAGGTACAAAATCCAAATTAACCAACTCATACTTTAGGAAATTAAAAAATAAAATTAAAAATTGGAAAAAAAGTTTATTTTTTCTCTTCTTCTACTATTTTTTTATAATCTTCAACGGACAAAAGTTCGTTAATTTCGCTGCTATTTGAAACTTTTATCTTCATCATCCAACCATTCCCATAAGGAGAAGAATTAATTGATTCGGGGCTTTCTATTATAATAGCGTTAATCTCAACGATTTCTCCGGATAATGGCATCAAAATTTCTCCAACTGCCTTAACAGATTCAATTTCACCAGCACTACTCTCTTTTTCTAATGTTCTTCCTATTTCGGGTAATTCAACATAAACTATATCACCTAATTGATGTTGAGCATAATCGGTAATGCCTATTGTAGCCGTATCGCCTTCAATTCGCACCCATTCATGTGTCTTCATATATTTTAAATCATCAGGAAATTCATATTCCATAATTTTTCACTTTTTCTTTGTAATATAATTACACATTTCTATAAAATGGCGTAGCAACTATTTTTCCTCTCAAGAACTTATTGCGAATTTCAATTTCAAATTCCGTTCCTACTTCGCTATATTGTTTCTCAACAAGTCCTAAACCAATTGTTTTCTTAAGTGTAGGCGAGTATCCTCCTGAAGTAACGTATCCAATTTCATTGTCGTTTTTAAAGATTTTGTAATGCTCTCTAATAATACCTCTATCCAGTAAATTCAACCCAACAATTATTCGATCTGTTCCTTCGGATTTTTGTTTTAATAAAGTTTCTTTTCCAAGATAATCGATACCATCTTTAGGTTTGACGAGCCAAAAGAGTCCTGCTTCAATAGGCGTAATTGAATCGCTAATTTCGTGACCATATAATGAGTAAGTTGCTTCTAATCTCAACGAATCTCGCGCCCCTAAACCTGCTGGTGATGCTCCAATTTTAATCAGATCATTCCATATTTTCTCAGCATATTTGTTATCAAAAGAAATTTCAAATCCTAGCTCACCTGTATACCCCGTTCTAGCGATAAATATTGGAGCCCCGTTTAACGTAGTGTGAGCAAAATAAAACCTGTTTATCGAAGATAAATCAACATCCACTAACGGTTGGAGATATTCGTCGGATTTTGGACCTTGAAACGCTAAACGACATCGTTCTGAGGATAAATTAGTAATTTTAACATCTTTACTTCCAATATGCTCGTTTAACCATTGAAAATCTTTTTCGACATTGCCAGCGTTAACGATCATTCTAAATCGTTCGGGTTCTTCCTCGTAATAAACAAGATCGTCGACAACAGTCCCATTTTCGTAACACATACATGAATATTGTCCTTTTGTGGGCTCTAGTAACTTTAAATCGTTAATCATTACATATTGAAGAAACGATATTACATCTTTCCCTTCTAACAGGAATTCACCCATATGTGAAACATCAAACACACCAGCTTTATTACGTACCGCTTCGTGCTCTTTTATAATGCTTTCGTACTGTACTGGCATACTAAAACCAGCAAAGTCAACCATTCTTGCTCCTAAATTCATGTGAATATCATAAAATGGAGTTTTTTTCAGTTCTTGAATCAAATCCACCCCTTGTAATGTGTTTATTTTAATATTGTGAGTATAAAGTACAGAGAATTATTTAAATTTTCAGCCTAAAAAATAAGGATAATTATGTGGGAAAAAAATGGGTGTACGTGTTTATTCCGTTTACTATTCTTCAAAAGTATAAAAAAGCATATTTTTCAAATAATAATAATTTGAGTTGAAATAGTAGTAAATTGACATAAGAAACTCCAAAAAAATAGTTCTTAATTTCTAACAAATAGGAAAAAACCTTATAGTAGTATAGTATAAATAAATAAAAATAAATTTATTGAGGAAAACATTTGAAAGGTTTTCCATTAATAGAACGAATATATAGATCGTTAAGAGATCGTATATTTTTCTTTATTTTGAAGCCAAAAAGAATAAATAATTGAAAATTAAGATATTAGATAATGCGGAATCGTAACAACAAGTTAGAACATATGGAGAATCGCAGAGACTTTCGTTTCGCAAAAATTGGTTGCCCGCGATGTAAGTCCAAGAAGATGATTAGGTTTGCGTGGGAGTCTGGGGCCGAACTCGAATGCACAGAGTGCGGGGAGCGGTTTGACGAGGAAGACCTGTTAACAATCGACGATCCATCGAATATTTTAACGGTCAAAGAAAAGTTAGCGTTTATTCGCGCCTTCAAAGAAAGCGATTAGTCCTGATTTATTGAAGAAATTTGCTCGAGAAGAAATTCATTTTTATAAGCAACAATTTTTATAATATTTTCCGCTCCTACACGACTATTTATAGTTCCCTAATTCTTTGATTTATTGCGTATACTTTTTCTCGATTTTGATTTAATTATCGAAATCCTCCCAGTCAGTATAGCGCCATATAAAATAAATACGACAATTATAGTTCCTAACATAAGAAAATAGGGAATGGAAATTAAAATAGATCCAATTGTTGAATAGAATAACGTGAATATAAAAAATAAAGGCATAAAAATTAGCGTTACTATTATAATTTCAAACATTGCTATTATAAAACGTTTTTCGATCGC
>JAUWNA010000340.1 GCA_030612905.1 Promethearchaeota archaeon | reverse complement strand
AATAAAAGAAGGTTTTTCTACATCCGAAATTAAACTGGAGATGGAAATTAAACATGCTACTTTATACGCTATGTTAAAAGCTATAGGATTCAATACATTCACAGGAGCTAGAGACGCATTTGGAATAAATGATATATATAATGAAAGAATGAGTGAAAAAAGAATTAAAAATGCTCGTAAAGGGAAAACTCATTCTCAATGGATAGAAGTGGATGAAAGTTTATTTATCAAATTGATTTGCCAACAACTTCATTATACTGATATGGCTAATCGACTTAAAATTGGAGAGAGAACATTATATGAAAAATCTTATGAGGTTTTTGTCATTTCCTTATCAGTAGCTAACAGAATTTATTGGTTATATCCTGAAGTTGAAAAGATCTTATTAAATAAAAAAGAACTAGATGAATCTCTCTTACAAGACTGGGTTAATGCGGGATTATCAGTTAAAGACATAGACAAAGAAATGTTGAAACTATTAATTGGTTTAGGATATGATAAAAAAGATATTGAATCCTTATTTGAATGGGACCACTTCCATGTAACCCGTTGGATTCCTGAAATACTAAATATGGATTTTTATCGCGCTAGAGATGAATATTGGTGGAAGCCTAGAATTATTTGGTTATTTAGTCAAGGTTATTCAGCAAGACAAATGAGAGTTGTAAGTAAAGGATTGATTGGTAGACATGTTACTCACGATCTTATAGTAAGAATTTGGGCGGAAGAATATGCTAAATATGGAAGCAAACTTCATCGGTATCTCTTCAATTTATATGGCTCAAATTTTAGAAGATGAGTTTAGAAGTATAATATAATTGTAATGAGTTTTAATGCCAACATTAATTCAATTATAATAAATACTGAAATTACTGAAATAAGATAACTCAGAAAGAGAAAAATATAACGCTTTTGAGTTGTCATAAACATTGTTTTTTTGGATAAATTTTTCCTTCGAAAGTGGAGTTTTGGCAGAAAAAATCCTGTGAGATGTTGATAGGTTGAATATTCTTCTGGAAATTTATCAATAAGAATTTGTTCTTCTAGGTTTGAATAAATGGTAAGAATAAAAGTAAAAAGGAGCCACGAAAAAATTTCACCTATACGTATCCCTAAATCATTAAATCCAGGAATATAAAGCGCTAACGGTAAAGCGATTAGACCAATACCCAAATTTTGAGGATGCCGGAAATAATGATATATTCCTGTAGTTACAATTGATGCTTTCTGCTTCTTCTCTTTCGTAAGATGGCATAATCCTAATAAAAACAAAAAAAGCCCTCCTATGAAAATGATGATTTCTATCGCAAGAATACATACATACTGGAAAGGGTATTCTATGGAGATTGGAATATACGCATCAAAAAGTAATTCTCCTGGTAATAAAGAAGGAATGATCCATGAAGCATAAGCTATGGGTAAAATTATTAACATTGGAAGTAATATTCCTACAATTATAGGAATATACGACCAAACTGAAAAAAAAATTAATAAAAACTTTCTTAAAAATAACATTACTATTTGCTTAATCGAAATATCTTTTTTCATTAGTACGATATTAATGTTTTAAAATTTAAAATGCTATTATCAGTACTTGACTAAATAATAATACACCCCTTCCCTATTAATTCTTTAGTTCGACAAAATTTTGAGATGGGCGGCCCCTTATTTACAAAATATTCAAATGCTCTCAACAAGACAATCTTGAAGTCTTCTTTAAAATACGCCTTCGGCTCTTTTGCTAACCAATACCTCTTTTTGTGAAGAAATAAATTCGCAATTATCCAGAAGTTATAAAGCAGCAGGCTAATAATGAAGTAGAAATTCCTCACATTTGGGTCGGCGCTGGTCGAATACATTATAAAGGGATTGCCTTCTCGATAAGAAATCTCTATCCGCCAACGACCTCCGTACTCTTCTCGATTTTTATAAAATTTGTACTTTTTTTTAACGCTCGGCGATTGAATGAAGCCATTTGTTGCTAATACGAAGATATCCGCTAATATATCCTTCAAATCCCTGGTTCCGTTGTTATATTGAGCTCTTAACTTACCAAAATTAATATTTTTCTTTCCATAAAAGGCCGTTTTAAATTCAATGCGTGGATAACCCTTCCCTTTCACGTAATCGTCTTTCATTCCGTAGGTTTGAACTCGATCCTTCGGATCTTTCAAGGCGGCTTCTTTCATTCCCTTTAACTTCTTAGATTCTCTCACGGGGACGATGTAGGTAATGTTTTTCCCATCTAAATACTTGAAAATCCATTTTTGATAATATTCCTTGTCCATCGCTGTTAATTCTATCATAAATCCTAAAGATTCGAGGAATTCAACCATTTTCTGCACGAATATTCCTACTTTTACACCTTTTTTCACCAGTTCGCTTCCGATCTGCATTTCCCTCCCTTTTAGAATGATGCTACAAGTATGCCAAACGAGAGCTTTCTTCGTTCCCTTTTCGGGTTTTATGCCAATCACGTAAGGATTGTCCTTCTTTCCGTAATATAATTTTTTATGAAAGTCAAAAGCTATCTTTAATTTTCTTGGAATCAAATTTTGCTCCAATAACAAGGGCAATATTTCCTTAGAAATATCTAAAAACGTTTGGTTTGCTTCTTCCATTGAAAATTTTCTCGCATATTCCCTCATCTGAGAAGGATGGGGTAAAATACGCCCTTTATTCGTTGATTGTTGGGAATTATTTTTCAACAGAACATTCAATTTTCGATTCAATATCTGTGTTCCCGTTCTCTGACTATTCCCTACTAATGCGTTAAACAGAGTCACGATCGGGAACTCCTCGCTTGAATGCCCGTCATACCGTTTCCGTCTCGGCTTGCAATATGACTTAATAATTTTAACCAAAAGATTTTTATTAAACTTCGCACCCATATTTAATTGGGAAAAAGAAGAACATGGATTTTTCCATAAATAGTTGTTTTTATTTGTCATAAATATAACTATCTTCTTTCTCCTATTTTAATTTAGCGTAGTAAATGAAGAAAGTAATGAATCAATTTTTGTCGGTTGAATCAAGTACTGATTATTATATTATATTGTTTATTTTCTAATTATATCAGAATTTTAAAATTAGAATATAAAGATACAACATATCTTTTCAAATAACTAAATAGAAGGTAAGATAGAAAGTAAGAGAGCCTAAATAGAAAGTAAGAGGTAATTAAATATTCGTCCTTCGTATTGGCCTATTGGCGGTATGCCCCGAAAATCCGAGCCGGTTACGTGGATTGTTAAGGGTAGATTAGCAGCAAGTTGGTGGCCAGACCCCCCGATTCTTGAAATATATAAAAAAGAAGGTATCTCAGTCGTTATTAATTGCTCTGAATTTAACAATAGAAAAGACGTTCAAGATACCTTTAAATATTACCACATTAATGTCGCTGATTATGGATTACCAACTGATAAACAAATTGAATATTTTCTAACGATTTGCGAAAAACACGGATTAG
>JAUWNA010000529.1 GCA_030612905.1 Promethearchaeota archaeon | reverse complement strand
TTGTTCTTCTGATAATGAACCAATTTTCTGATCTCTTTCTTGTTTTTCTTTTTCAAGCTGTTTAGTTGCTTCTTCCAGTTTTTTCTTTTCACTTTCTAAGTTAGTTTTTTCAAGTTCTAATTGCTTTTTATCGCCTTCTAACATTTTCGTAGCGTCTTCTAATTGATCCTTTTCTCCTTCAAGCAATTCTTTTTCCCGGTTAAGCTCTTCTTTGTCCTTTTCTAAAACAATTAGCTCGTTTTTAGCAGTTTCTAAAACTTCTATAAATTTTTGAAAATTTTCAGAAACAGAGCGAAGAGTACCATCAATTATATCTAAGGTTTTTTTTTCTGACATTAGAAATCACAATATATGTTTTTTAACTAATAATTATAAATTTAATTAAAATATATAATTTAAACATAGTATAAATTAAAACAATACCAAATTTAAATAACATTAGTATTTTTGACTCTAAATGGAATGTTAGACCTTTTAAGATGAGTAATATAGAAAAGGAAGATGTCCAATTTTTTAAGAAAATAATAATTTTAATCATTTTATTAGTGATCTCTCTTTCCTATTTAGCTTATGATAAATCGATAAGCTATTCTAGTTACGAAAGGATAGGATTTCAATCTTCTGGAGCTACTCTCTATGCGAATCTATATCATCCATCAAAAAATTTAGAATTTCAAGAACAAAGACCTTTAATTATTTACTGTCATGGAATAGGAAGTCAAAGAGATTTTGATCTAAGAATTCCAATCGAATTCTCTAAAAGGGGCTTTTATGTAGTAGCTTTAGATTATCAAGGCCATGGTGAAAGCGGGGGTAATATTATAAATATTGATCCAACTACAAATATACCCGCTTTAGCTCAAGATTGCTCTAAACTACTGGATAAACTCGAAACATTATCGTTTTATTCAAATGTCAATACTTCTCAGATTGGTTTGGTAGGTCATTCTTTAGGGGGGATGGTTGTACTTATGAACCAAGCGTTAGACCCCCGATTTAACATTACGGTTGCTTGGGCTCCTTTAGTAAACTTTGATCCTCAACAATTAGGTATCGTAAATACTGATGATTACGATCCATATATACCGGTAAACTTATTGAATAAAACAAACACAAATAATTTATTAATTATAATGCATGTGGATGATGAGGCCCTAGATTTTACCAGTCAAGCATTAGTAGCTCAAAATTTAACAGATTGTACGGTTATTCCTATATCGGGATTTTTATTAGGTGGAGGCCATCAATTATTTTCCGATATTGTTTTAGTCGAAACAATTAATTGGTTCGAAAATTATTTTTTTAAATCTGAAACTATAAACGGACCGATAAATATTACTTTCATTGTAAATTATATGGTCCTTTTAATCACATTATTATTATTAGTTTTAATTATTCTTTATTTGATATCTTACACTTCAAAATTTTTAAGGGTTAAGGAAGATATTATACAAAAAAATTCGGTAAAAAATGATAAATTCATATCAAAAGTTAAAGTTAAAGCTAAAAAAATAAAGCACATTTTAAAAATAATATTGTATACTACAATATTTCTACTTAATTGGGAGTTTTTTGAAAGAGTGTTCGGTCTTGCCGGTATTTACTTAGCTTCACTCAATATATCCATTATTTTCTTTACTGTTAAATTAATTTATTATCTTGGAGATTTAAAAGAAAAAAGAGAAAAATTTGATTTAAATCAATTTAAAAAGTTACTAAAATCTGAATTTCAACTGAAGTATGTAATTTATGCTATTTTAAGCAATTTTTATTTTATAGCAATATATTTAATTTTTAGTTTTTCTTACCCTTTTGCTTTTATGTGGCCCTCCAATCTATTTAACAATTTTGTAGCTGCTTTGGTTACATTTCCGATATATTTTTCCTTAGAAATTTTATTTAGAAAAGTTATATATCCGCAGTTGAATTTCCTAAAAACTGAACGAAAAAAATCCCTTTGGACAATCATTATCGCTATTTACATACTAATCAATCTAATGGCGTTAACATCTACTTGGGCGTTCTTTCCTTCGGTAATGTTTATGTATCTCGTCTTTTTATATGTAATAATTCAAAATACATTAATTTATGAAAATAC
>JAUWNA010000118.1 GCA_030612905.1 Promethearchaeota archaeon | reverse complement strand
TCAATTAAAAAAAAACCCCAATCTGGTTTTAACTAAATTTTAATTTTTTAAATTTAACGTGAAATTAAAAATTAACGATATTTTGAGTTTTTAGTTAGATTATCTCACAAATTCATTTAAAAAACAATAAATATAATTCGGTGGGTTAAATTTATTTTTAAAAGATTTCGCTAATATCTTTGTATAATAAATCACTATTGTTCTGAAATTGCTCGCGCGTAACAAATAATCTTTGGAACGATGGTAAGCTGCCTAATATACTAGCGCCATTGAATATGGCAAATTGGAGGTTTTCGGGAACAAAAAATCTTGTCACATCATCAGATGAGTTGTAAAAACCAGAGAATTCTCTAGCAGGAGCCGCTTGCTTAATAATATCACGAGGTATCTCTGGTATATCGGTTGATTCAAAATTTTCCCCACAATAAGGACAAAATACAGATGCACTATCTTCAATTGCTTTTTTACACTTAGTACAAATTGTTTTTCCATCCAAAATCGCTGTCTTCTTCTTTATTGGAAGGCTACCAATAGAAAGCTCTGGCAAAACGACTCTCCCTCCACAAGATGGACAGAATTCCTTACCATCAGATAGATCTACTAATACACCACAATTTGGACAATTGTCTTTTTTCTTTCGGGTTTTTCCCTTTAATTCCATTTTTTGAGTTTTAGAAGGCTGAACATTTTTAGGTTTAGGAATTTTTCCTAACTGGGGGATTATTTGACCTAATTCCAACCTCAACCTTTCTTCAAATCCCGAATATGAGAGATTACCACCTGCAATCATAATATGGGAAAGAAGATCGCTCCAATAATATTTATCAATTCCTTGTAGACAGTTAATTACTGCTTGTGGAATATTTAAGATGTTAAAACCTAATAAACTGGGTTGAAACAATACTTCGGGAGCTTCGTGGAAAATATAGTTAGGAATCTCAATACTAGAACCATCTGGCATGGCAAAACTAAAACTCTCGTTTAATTTGGGGGGATTTTCGGGATTCAAAACAAAATAGCAATTTTTCTCTTTAATTTCTTTAATTATCTCGTCAACAGCACTGGACTCAATATTAATACCCTCCCTCATTAATAAATTTTTTAAATGTTGATTTACATCCATGCCAGCTAAAGTCAATTTTTGAACTGATTGATCAACAATCTGCCCATTAATAATCGGAACGATCCATGTAATCCCATCACCGCCCTCAATTACCAAACCCGTCGTTAAACCTACGCCAAATAATGCCAAAACAGGTGTTGGAACCATTATTAAGCTTTTAACTTTATGAGTTTCGTATAAAACACGAGCAATATATTCTTTAGTTTCTCGCTGGAGAAATGGTGGTTCGGTATATAATACGGGGTAATTAGAAAGATTTTCTATCCTTAAAAGTGAATAGAAAATGTAATTAAAAATCTCGTAATAATCGTTCCAATCCGTGATCGCCCCCCTTTCGATAGGACGCTTTATTTTAAGAACGCCGCGCATCTTAGATGCGTCTAGCCCTATATATATATTTCGACCGCTTACATCGACCATAACAGCTTTATATTTTTCAGTGCCCGTGATTGTGGGAAAAACATATCTAGGGCTTGGTTCTCCAGCAAATCCTATCTTAGTATAGGCTGAACCAATGTCGACGATAATCGGTGTTCCTGGAAGGGGTATAGCCATAATTTATTTATATTTTTATTATGTGCTTTTATATAAATTTCCAAATTTAAATATTGGTAATAATATTATAAAATGATTTTCTTTAATTAAATAATTTTTCCAAAAGAGCAAATATTATTTAGAATATCTTAATAGATGATCTTCTATTCTTTCAGATATTTAAAAGACCTTTAGATAATTGATTGTTCTGTAATTGAACTATTTAATTAATTGTCGTCATTTACAAATGGTAATCGCTCGACATTCTTTTTAATCATTTTTTCCAAGGTGATCTCTAATGTATCTGTTTTTTAAAGAGATCAGGTCTAAATTAAAATATATTTATTAATCGATTTTTAAAGATTTTTCTAGTTTCCTTTCGATCCCTTCTAATTCAATTAAAAGATTTTTATATGTTTTCAATAAATATAGGCCCCAATCACTTAATTTCACCCAACCACCACCACCACTACCTCCCTTGTTTGTTTCTACTGGAGATATTCCTGTTCTAGCTTTTATTTTATTTAAAATATTCCACGCATATTTGTAAGAGTAGCCACATTCTTTTGCCGCCTGAGTTAAAGAGATAGGGTTTTTAGCATCGGGTTTATCGATGTTTTCAAGAAGATTAGCCCAACCAGATCCTAAAATATTTTTACGGTCATCATTGTGAAATTCTAACCAAAATTTAATTCCAAAACCTATTTTATCTTTTAATTTTTCGAGATCGGGTTTATCATCCTGTAGTATATCGGATTCTTTTTCCATATTATTTAATTGATTTTCTTAATTTTAATTATTTTTTATACGAATAATAAGACTAAAGAGAAAAACATTAAAGGAAAGTCATTTTTTTTTTTGTAAATATAAATTTGTTGATTAAGTATGGTTTTTTCTGGCGTAAGTAGTTCTGTAAAAAGGGGTAGAATAGTAATCGAAAATGTGTATTATTTTGCCGAAAATCCTATGTTGGATTGTAATCAGTTTATAATTGTCGATAAAGAAAACGATGAATTAGCGCTTTTTGACGCAGGAAATGGTCTTTCTTTAAAAGGGCTAATTGAAGGAATGAGTAAACTAGATTTGAATTATGAACAAATTACCAGAGTCTATCTTACTCACGAACATGTGGATCATGTGCTTGGCTTATACCCATTGATTAAATTATTAAAAAATAATCCTCCTGAGTTATATGCTTATGGTGAAACGGCGAAGATATTGAGGGAGGGGGATGAAGCAAAAATCTTTCCGGGGAATCTCGGGATCAGCCCAGGGATGTTTGGACTAGAAATTATACCTTTAAAAGTTAGCGATTTGAGAGTAGAAGAAACGATTAGTATAGGTTCAGAATTTAATTTTCAAATTTATTACACACCAGGCCATTCTCTCGGATCAATCTGTTACTATGAAAGTAGCAAAAAAATTCTAATTCCCGGAGATTTAGTATTTGCGGGGGGCAGTTTTGGAAGGTACGATTTCCCTGGAGGTTCTTTAAACGCTCTAGTTGAATCAATTAAGTTTGTAAACAATTTAGATGTAAAATATTTGCTTCCAGGCCATATGAACATAAGTGATAATGGAAATCAGCAAATTGAATATTCCTATAGAATGGTCCAATCAATAGGAAATTTTTTTTAAATTTTAAATACTTTTATCCTAGTGCTTCATTCTGTTAAGGATTTATGAATACTAATCAAATATACTATTTGATATATGAGAACATTTTTTAAATAAAAAATTCTATATTAAATCACCTAATTTAAAATAAAATAAAAAAAAGAATAAAGTAAAATTTGTGATTAAAATGTCTAAAAAAAAAGAAAAGTCGATAACCGAAGTTTATTTACGTTCTTACCCTAAGATCATATTTTTCTGGCCCTTAGCGCTTGTTTCGCTGGTTATGTGGTTATTACAAATGCTTGTACCAATACCAGTCGCCTGGTACGGAAACTTCTGGCTCGCTGTATTCGCTATAAACATGTTTATTATTGCTTTCGATTTTGGTAGCACGAAATTTTTTGTTTTAGTTCTTCTTGGGGTTGTTGTGATTTTACTGGTAATTTTTCTAGTACCTGACCTATTTACGGGTGCTGCAGGGGAGCCCTTTAATCCCGGGTTAACTGCGGAGTTCTACTTGGCAACTGCGGTAATAATGGCAATTATTTTAGGTCTTGTCGTTCTTGCTTCAAGGTTTGATTACTGGAAGATTGAGAGAAACGAAATTTACCATAAATCGGGTATATTCAGCTCTGCTGAAAGACTACCAACAAAAAGTCTAAGAATTAATAAAAAAATCCCAGATGTGTTTGAATTTTTCATATTACGTGCAGGGTCCATTACGCTGATGCCTGGACACGGTGATGTCATCAATTTACCCACAGTTTTAAACATCAACAAGAAACAGAAGCAGATAGACTACTTATTAAGCCACGTCTCGATAGAACCGGACGAATTGGATGCATAATTTTTTTTAATATCAAATTAGATAAAAATTTTTTATTTTTTTTTTTTTGATTATAATTAGATTAATTTTAATTTCCCTTTATTTATAAATCCCTAAAAATGCCTTTAAATTATCTGTAAATTTACACTCTCTCCTTTATTATTAGTGTATTTATCTATTGAAACACATAGGAATGAGACTGACCGAACAAATCCAGACAAAAAAGACGGCAAACCTCTCGTACTTATGCCATTTAACCAAAAACATCTATAATGTGGCAAATTACTACGTAAGGCAAGAATTTTTTTATTTAGGAAACTGGCTAAGATACTACGATTTATGGTATATGTTAAAAGATAAAGAGGAGTATCAGAAACTTCCCTCGCAAACAGCCCAACAGATATTAAGATTGGTCGATAAGAATTGGAAATCGTTTTTTAATTCCCTTAAAAAATGGAGGGCACAACCAAGAAAGTATCAAAGCCGCCCTAGACCTCCAAAGTATAAGAAAAAGAACGGAGAGTTCGTGGTTATTTTCACTAATCAACAATGCCGAATCAAGGAGGGCTATTTATATTTTCCTAAAAAAGTCGCCATATGTCCAATAAAAACGCGTATTAATAACCAATTACATCAAGTAAGGCTCGTTCCTAAGGGTTTATATTACGTTGTAGAGATTATATACGAGAAAGATGTAACAAATCTAAAGTTAGATAAAAAAAGAATTTTAGGGATTGATTTAGGATTAGCAAATATCGTAACTATGGTAAATAATGCCGGACTACAACCAGCAATTATTAAAGGCGGTATTGCGAAGTCCACTAATCAATTCTATAACAAACAATTAGCAAGATATAAAAGCGTTAAAGATAAGCGGGGGATCGCGTTTGAAAAGAGAAGAATTCATAAGCTAACTAAAAAGCGAAATAACAAAATTAACGACCAATTTCACAAAATTTCAAGAAGAATTATTAATTATTGCGCCAATAATAATTTTGGAACGATAATTATAGGGTATAATCGCTCTTGGAAACAAAAAGTTAATATGGGGCGTATAAATAACCAAAAATTCGTTCAGCTACCCTATTTCAAATTGGTTTCTCAAATTCAATACAAATCCAAATTAGTAGGAATCGAAGTTATCTTAGAAAAGGAATCTTATACATCTAAATGCAGTTTTTTATATAACGAATCCATTCAAAAGCAAAATAACTATGCAGGAAAGCGAATTAACAGAGGGCTATTTCGAAGCAAGAAAGGAATTATTATAAACGCCGATGTCAATGCGGGTTATAATATAATTAAGAAAGTAATCCCAAATGCCGTATTGATTGATGGGATAGAGGGTATAGGGTTATATCCATATTCTATTGCTGTTTCGTAATTACAAATTTTTATAGAATAAAATTTTTATTTCATGAAGGGAAATTAAAAATAACCTAATTAGATTTAAGAATTAAATCATATTTTTAGTAATACTTATGTCTCATCCTCCAATTTTACTACTAGATTTTGATGGCGTTTGTATCACCCAAAAAGCTTTAGAATACGCCGCTCTGATTCATCTGAGGAAAACCTTCTATAAGTGGCAAAATACTGAGTCTTTAAGGCTTATAGATATTGCGAGGCTTTTTGAGGAAGCGGATTCACAAAATAAAATTAGGGCTTTGATTAAGGTATATCGAGTATATAAAAGATTTATACCGAGTAGATGGAGGCGAATCTTCTTTTTTATCAGATTTAAGAGGACGTACCCTAAATACGAAAAATACGAAACATTCAAACCTAATTTAGAAGGAATTTTAAACGATTTAAAGAAGTGTGGAGTAGTGTTTGGGATCGTTTCAAATACAAGTGGAGAAAGGTTAGATTTCTTTAGGAAGAAATTAAATTTAGACACATATTTTTCCGCTTTTGTTTCCCGTGATGATACTCCGTTAAGAAAACCTCATGGTTATCCTGTTTTCGTTGCTTTAAAACAAATTAAACAAAACTTAAAGGGTCCTATAGATAAAACAAATGTGTTTCTAATCGGAGACCTTCCTACAGATATAGAATGTGCAAATAACGCGGGAATCGTTAGTATTGCGCTACTTTCTGGGCATGGTACAAAAAACGGTTTGGAAAAAGCTAATCCAAGCATTGTTCTTCGAGAAATCAAGGAGATTTTAGAGGTTGACCCATTCAAAAAATTATTATTGGATTAAACATTAAATTTCGTTGATAATGTTTAATTTGGAAGAGTTTGAACGAGATCAAGTTATTTATCCTATAGTTGAGAAACTCAGCAAGTTTCTTGATAAGAACAAGACTGCAAAAGCAGAAAAAGTAATTGAACAACTAGATCAATTATTTAAGGAACAAGAACACATAGTTCCGATAACTTATATATTAAGTATCTTAGCAGAACACGATTT
>JAUWNA010000382.1 GCA_030612905.1 Promethearchaeota archaeon | reverse complement strand
TTAATCAAACGATTAAGTTAGAAGACGGAAGGAACCTTGGTTACGCCGATTTAGGTGACCCAGAAGCAAAACCATTGTTTCACTTCCATGGTTTTCCAGGTTCTCGTTTAGAAGCTGCTATTTTTGCCGATAGAGTTGTTCAAAATAATGTTAGACTTATTGGAGTCGATAGACCAGGCATGGGGCTTTCAGATTTCAAAAAAGGCCGTACTATTTTAGATTGGCCAGATGATGTAGTTGAGCTAGCTGACGCTTTAGGAATAGATAAATTTGCTATTGAAGGAATATCGGGAGGCGGTCCATATGCTGCAGCATGTGCGTATAAAATTCCTGATCGCTTAACTGCATGTGGTATTATTAGCGGATTAGGACCTATGGATCTTGAAGTAGAAGAAGAAATAAAAAGTATTCGCAGATTATCTTTTATTATTCGAAGAATGCCATGGCTTTTTAAATTGATGATCTCTTTTCAATCTCGAGGGTTGAAAGATTTAGAAAAAGCAGAAAGTAAAATGAGGAAAACTATTAAAAAGTTTCCAGAACCAGATAGGAAAGTAATGGACGATCCTAAATTACTTCCTCTTTTTATTAAAGAAAGCGCAGAAGCGTTCCGTCAAGGAAATAAAGGAGCAATTTACGACGGGAAATTATACGCAAAATCTTGGGGTTTTAGCCTTGAAGATATATCTCCAAAACTTAAAGTGTATTTATGGCATGGAGAAGTGGACGAAGCTGTGCCTGTTGCTATGGGTCGTGGTGTGTGTAAAGCAATTCCGAATTGTGAAGGAATTTTTTATCCGAACGAAGGGCATTATTCCACGATTTTCAAATATTTTGAAGATATTGTAAGCGCTTTAACTTCTTAAGCCTTTTTCATTTTTTTTAATTTGAAAGATGAAAAAAAATTTACATAATAATTTTATAATATACAAAACAAAGATGGTATTATGAACGAAATAAATAATAGGTTAAATGAAATTTTAGAGTCAAGTATCATTATTGATACTCTTAGTCATGGACCTCTATTATGGTCAGATGACCTTATTATGGCTTGTGATGAGATGTTAGCTCAAGGGATGAATCCATGGGATGTAATCCCTATTTTGGCAACGATGTTTGCGAGAAATGTGGTTAAAAACGATGATTACTTTTCTAAATATGTCGAAGCGTGGAAAGAATGTGGAGTGACTTGCGTAAGTTGGACGCTTGGACCTATGTATTCAAAACCGTATTCCTTTGATGGTGTTTTTCATAATTTCTCTTATATGACATATATTCTAGATAATCGACCGGATTTGTTTATTAAAGTTTTAAAGGGAGCAGATATTGAAAGAGCGCATAAAGAGGGAAAAAAAGGTATAATTTTAAACGTTCAAAGCATGCAACATATCGGTAAAGATATTAACATGGTTGAGCTCAATTATATGCAAGGATTCAGAATAATGCAACTTACCTATAACAAAAAAATCGCAGTTGGAACTGGCTGTACAGCCGTAAGAGATAGAGGTTTAACAGAATTTGGTATCGAAGTCGTTCACAAGATTAATGAGCTTGGAGCAATTGTTGATATCTCTCATTGCGGTCCTCAAACGTCATTAGATGCCTTAGAGAATTCTAAAGACCCAATTATAGCTTCTCACACATCGGCAAAAAATTTATACGAACATGTAAGAGGAAAAGAAGACGACTTTCTCAAAGCTCTTGCGGAAAAAGGTGGATATATAGGCGTCTATGCAGTTCCAGGATTTTTAACGAGCAACTCAACAACCACTATAGATGATTGGCTTGATCACCTCGATTATATAGTGAATCTTGTAGGAATTGAATATGTTGGGATCGGCACCGATTTTTACGGCTTTTCAGTACCTGATAATTTGGCAATTAAGATTGGAGAGTTTATGGACGCGTTAGGTTTTCGACCCGAAGATAAAGCAAGCTTTTTAACAAAAATAGAGGGATTCGATCAATATAAGAAATTTCCTAATCTACTTAAGGGATTAATTTCAAGAGGCTATAGCAATCAAGAAATAAAGAAACTTGCTGGTGAAAACTTCTTAAGACTTTTTAAGAAAGTAGTGGGTTAAATGGAATGATTATGCAACAACATATTATTGATATCAACGGGAGATAAGACATGAACATGAACCAATTATGGCTCTTATTGAGCGAATAAAATTAATATTAGAGTCAAATCTTTACTGAACATATAGGTGGGTTGAGTAGGTAAGCTATCAACCTCACTCTTTAATTTTTTGAATATCTGAGTAAAGGATTTCTCTTAAAAAAAAAAATTAAGTGTTAAGTTTTTGGAGTAGAAAAGCCATATTTTTACCTAAATTTTGAAAAGTAGTAATACCTTCTTTGTCTTCCTTAATTATTTCTGGATCAGCAGTATTTGGATTAACACCCAAATTCCAATAACTTGAGCCAACTACAAACATTTGGTTAATTAGAAAAAAATAATTTATACTAGAAAAAACATGAGTTGCTCCTGCTCGCCTTACTGACACCACAGCCGCGCCTACTTTATGTTTTAATAAATCTCCGTTCACTTTACTTACAAGCCCAGCTCTTTCGATAAGCGCTTTCATTCTAGTCGCAGTATCTGCAAAATACGTTGGTGACCCCAATATTATACCATCCGCATTAAGCATCTTTTCTAAGTATTCGTTTAATTTATCAGTTTTGACGCTACATCTTTTATCTTTGTTCTTGGCGCATTGATAGCACGAGAGGCAACCTTGGATTTTATCTATACCAATCCAAACATATTCAACTTCAATTCCAGTGGCTTTTAATTCGTCCATTACAATATTTAAGCACTTAGTTGTAACACCTTCGCGCCTAGGACTTCCATTAAACACAACAACTTTCATATTTTAACCTCTACTAATTAGTAATTTATTTTAACAATTGCAAGTTAGTATTTTATAGAAGCAATTTTGCGATTAAAAATTATTCTAATTTACCAATTATTTACATAAATGAATATTTTTTTAATTTAGTATTCTGAACTCAATCTCCCGTCCTTTATTATTAAAGCATTTTATACTGCTCAAATTATACGGATAAGCGACAATAAAATTGAATTTTTTTGTCTTAAAAACATTATTAATATCAACAATTGAAGGATTAG
>JAUWNA010000261.1 GCA_030612905.1 Promethearchaeota archaeon | reverse complement strand
GAAAATTGCTGCTAGACGCGCTGAAAGGAGGAAAAAGATAAAAGAATTAATGTCGAAATAAAAAAAATCTCATTTTGAATTATTTTATAATCCACTTTCTAATATCAATTAAAATTTTAAAAAAGAAAAAAAGAAAATAGTTTAATTTCTAAATTTCGCTTTCAATCTCAGTTTCTATTGAACTTGGACTCAAATTTCTTTTTACGGATTCTTCGATTAAATATTCCGTCCTAATCAAGTCCCTAATCCCGACCCGTATTGCTTCACTTCGATTTGGAAACTTTCCCTCCGAAACCAGTACTTCTAAAATTTTCAAATAAGATTCTGGTAAATTTACTGAAATTAACTTTATTTTAATCACCAAATTTTTGAGTTCTTTGGAAAAACTCTTCGTTTTTCTATACAATTATATATACCGAGGTGATATTTAAGCATTTAGTGGAAATCGACCCTAAGTAATCCGACGAAAAAAGAATAGAGCCTCTATTGGGAGATTTCATCAGTTTGGGATTTTTGTCTGTTCAAATAAGACCTTAACCTTCAAATATTATATATCAAAAATTTTATAATAGAAAATAATATATAACCTATATCTTACATGTAACATATAAAATAAAAATTTCAAATTAAAAAAGAAGTGATTAAATATGGCTGATATTGAAGCTCAGTTAAGAAACCATCTAAATACCGCAAAAGATTGGGAAAAAATGGAAGCTCCTGTACCTGGAGTTTTTATAGTAAAGGTCCCTGCTACTAAAACTAGACCTGCATTACTATTCTTAGAAATTAATCCTCTAAAGGATGATGGAAAACCGATGAAAAGAAAAGGACTATTCGTTGGATCTAAAGAAATGTTGGTAAAATTTGGAGAAGCTTTAAATGACGATAAGGTCTTTCAATTAATTGGTGAATTGGAAAAAATTAATCCTGAAGTGGCTACAAGCGGAACCGTCAAAAAGTTAGAAATGTAATTTTATATCCTTTTTTTTCTCTTATAATTTAAATACTAAGTTATCGAAGCAATTTTAAATGTAAAAAGCTTTAATTTTTTAAATATAAACTCTATTAATTATTTAAAATATTTGAAGTTAAAATTCTTAAAAAACATTTGAAGTGATTATATGGGAGAAGAATTTGATGGAAAACATTGTATTCAATGTGGTGGAGAGACCTTTCGATTAGTTAACGACGACTGGATGTCGAGGACATTTCGGTTCGTAGAAAAAGGGCAATTAAAGATGTGCGATGGCTGTGGAGCTAAATATTTGGTATGCCAGCAGTGTGGATCACTTTTTACGAGAGTTCATCCTGCATTAGAAGCATGGGAAGTAAACCAAAAATGTGGTGTGTGTGGATATGAGGATCCTGATGTAAAAGCATGGGATGGCGTTTCAGCTCGCTAACTTATCTTATTTTGTAAAAATTAATATAAATTCATTGAATAAAATTACATATCTTTCTTGATTTTTATTAATTGTAATCAAGAAGATATAAATTTTGAAAAAGTAATTAATAATTGATTGTTAATAATTATGATTTTCCCGTTGATTTAACATGAATAAAAATATTAGAATTGAGAATGCTACGCCAGATCAAATTGATTCTTTACAAGCTTTAATGAAATTATTGATTTCAAAATTTGGAGACGAATTTGATCACAAACGGTTTGATTGGGGCATCCGTAGACGGCTTTATGATCCTTTACAGAGACATGGTATATTAATAGCGATAGATGAAGATAAAGATAACGAAGTTATCGGTATGATAATCGCGGAGTTGCGAATCGATCCATTTGGCGCTTCTGAGGGGTACATTAAACAAGTATTTCTTAAAGATGGATACAGGGGGCAAGGCATAGGCGAATTACTTGTTAAAAAAGCTATTGAACATTTACAAAAGATAAAAGTAGAAAAAGTAAAAGTAAATATTAAAGAAAAAGCGAAGGAAGCGGCTAGTCTTTACGCAAAGATGCATTTTAAGAAAGTATACGAGGTTTTGGAACTAGATCTCTCTAAAGAAAACCTTGAAGATTAAAAGCATAAATATAGAATGAATTATACCTTGATCGATTTAGAAACTCCTTGGGTTGAAAAATATAGACCTAATTCGTTTGATGAAATTGTAAGCCATAATATCGCTATTAATAACTTAAAAGAATTCATAAAAAGCGGTAATATGCCCCATATGATTTTTACGGGTCCTGCGGGCACGGGTAAAACAAGCACAGCATTAATTATTGCTAAAAATGTGATTAAAAAACAGAATTATTTTGCAAATGTTTTAGAGTTAAACGCATCAGACACCGTAAGAATGGACTACGTTAGAAACGCAATTAAAGGCTTTGTAAATCAAAATCTAGTTGTTGGGGATGATACTCTAAAAGTTATAATTCTTGACGAAGCGGACAATATACCCAAACCAGTTCAACAGGCACTCAGGAGAATTATAGAAAAAGCATCCAGTAGCGTGAAATTTATATTAATATGTAATTATATCAATAGAATAATCGATCCAATTATTTCAAGGTGTGCAGTATTTAGGTTTGCTAAATTACCTAAGGATAAAATAATAGAGCGATTAACATTTATTTCAGAACAAGAAAAATTACAAATTCCCCAAACTCAAGCAAATCAATTTTATGAAGCGTTATTTTTTGTCTCAGGAGGGGATTTAAGAAAAGCTATTAATACTTTACAAATGTCTGTTGCACTTGAATTGTTAGTTAATTTGGATTTAAACGAAATTTTAAAGATTTCCGGTTTTTTGGATGATTCAACATTAGAAAAGTTAATTAAAACGCTTCAATCTAAAAATTTTGAGGGAGCGAGAAAAATTTTTATTACAATTGAAAATTTAGACAGTAGAAATTTCCTAAGACAAATAATGGAAAGGTTAAGTATTCTAAATATGGAATCTAGCAATTATCACAAAATAGTTGCATTTATCGGAGAAATAGATTATAGAATTAGCCAAGGAGCAGATGCAAAAATTCAATTACTTGCTTTGATTGGTGAATTGATAAGAAATATCAAAATGGACACATAATTTTTAGTAAAAAGGGGGAAATGAGCTTGCTTTCAGAGATTCCTATATGGCGCATTAAATATTTACCTAAGGATTTAGATGATGTATGTGACAGAGAGAACATTAAGGAAAGATTAAAGGAATATATTAAAAGTAGAAACTTTCCACATTTGCTTTTCGTAGGAGCCGAAAGTATTGGAAAAACAACAATTGCGCGTCTTTTTTCGAAAGAATTCTTAGGTAGTTTTTACGATACAAATTTTAAATTAGTTTACGCAAATGTTCCATTAACAAGCGAAGAAACGAAACAAGCTCGCTCAAGTGCACACATATCAACTAGTAGGTTAGGTAGTTTGGCAGGCAAAACAATATCCACTCCCGCATTTATACAGGTCAAAATTAAGCCGTTTGTTCAATTAAAAGTGTTAGGAGATGTTCCTTTTAAAATTCTAATTGTAAAAAATTTTGATTATTTAGGAGCTAATCAACAAGCTTTTCGGAGATTAATGGAAATTTATGGCACTAATTGTAGAATGATATTGATTACGACTAAAATTTCAAAAATAATTGATCCAATAATGAGTCGATGCCAAATATTTTTAGTTTCACCAGTTAATTATAACTCTTTTGAAAACCTCATACTTGACATTGCTCAAAAAGAATCCCTGAAAATAAAACGCGATGTTATAAAATTTCTTTACAAAACCTCAGGAGGGAAACTCTCGCATGCAATAGATTTGTTACAGCTTTGCTCCATAAATGGAGACGTTATTGACTTAGACAAATTATATGAAAATTCAATAAATTCTCAAAAGGACATGATAAAAAGCCTTCTATTAATGTGCTTCAGAGGAGACTTTCCTAAAGCGCGAGAATTATCTCGAAAAATTCAAACAAATTATAAATTTAATTCCCAAGAAATGTTTAAAATTATGCTAACCGAACTTACAAAACTACCTTTAAGTAAGTACTCTAGAGTTAAATTGATAAACTTAATAGCGAAGGCTGACTTTAGAGCGACTGATGGAAGAGATGTCGATATTCAAGTTTCGAATTTACTAGCAAAAATCTGTTATTTTTCAGAATTTATTTAGGTGGGTTATATGG
>JAUWNA010000136.1 GCA_030612905.1 Promethearchaeota archaeon | reverse complement strand
CATCTGCAGAACTTATACAGCGAATAAGAGAAAATGGAGAAGAACTTGGAGTAAGCTGTGATATAAAGTTAGATTTTAGTAAAGCTGTAGAACGGAAAAATAAAATTGTTTCAGAATTAACTGGGGGAATTGCTGCTTTAGAGAAGGCGTGGAAGAAGGATGTTTTTATGGGGCATGGAAAAATATTATGTGGATATGCTAACGATGGCTTTGAAATCTCAATAGAAGGAGAAGAAAAAAAAGTTATTAAAGCAAAAAGAGTCATAATCGCTACAGGCTCCTCTCCTGCACTGATTCCCGCGTTTAATATTGATCACGATAGAATTTTAACTAGCGACGATATTCTCTTACCCGATTTCAATATTGTTCCAAAAAGATTGCTCATTATTGGAGCTGGAGTGATAGGATGCGAATTTGCTAACATATTTTCTGCTTTTGGAAGTAAGGTCATAATATTAGAATATCTTCCCTCTCCGATCGCAACAGAAGAGCCTATGATCGTGAAAGAGCTACAAAAGAAATTAAATTCTTTAGGGATCGAAATTCATGTCTCTCAAAATGTCTTATCGGTTGAGAATACTGGAACAGGAGTGAAAGCAACAACTTGTTCAGCAGCTGTTCCTAGAGACAAAGTAGAATCTGCCGAAAAGTCTTTCTTTGAAGCTGATTATTGCTTAGTATCTATTGGTCGAGCAAAAGAGTCGGGCAACTTGGGATTAGAAGAACTTGGAATCGAAACTGCTAGAGGATCAATAAAAGTAGACCTCAAGACTTTAGAGACTTCTGTAAAAGGAATTTATGCCATTGGTGACGTAACAGGTGGACTAATGCTTGCCCATGTTGCTAGTCACGAAGGGGATGTTGCCGTTGCAAACACCTTAGCTAGCTTAGGTGGGTTTCCTGTTGAAGAAAAAACCACAGATTATAGAGTTGTTCCAGCAACCATTTTTACAAGCCCAAATATTGGTTCAGTCGGTATACGTAGAAAGCAAGCTAAAGATTTGGGATATGAATTAATGATGGGACGATTTCCGTATATGTCGCTAGGAAAAGCGAAGTGTATGGGTGAAGAAGAAGGCTTTATTTTAATTTTGGCTGATAAGCAAACACATAAAATAATTGGAGCATCTTGTATTGGAACTGAAGCACCAGAATTGATTTCAGAAATCGCTTTAGCCATGCAACACGGTTTAACAGTTCACGATGTCGCAGAAACAATACATTCGCACCCAACCATCAGCGAGATGGTTTTAGAAGGGATGGAAGATGTTTTTGGTTTAGCTATACATAAAAAAGGTCGACCAGTTCATCATTAAACTTATATAAATAAATACAAATTACATTTTAATATCCTTTTCTTTTTTAATCTCGATTTTAGTGCTATTTTTTATCCTTTTTGACGTTAGCAAGGTATTTTTTGTTAATGAATAAAAATAATTAATGATGAGAATTTTTTAGAACTAGAATTATTAAATAATAAAGTGATTGCTAATTGGAGATATGTATAACGTCCTGGTAACCGGAGTAGATAAGCGGGAAATCTTATTTTTACGTAACATATTAAAAGAGTACGGAGATAGAAGTATTTTAATTGAAAAGGTTGTTGGGTCAACCTTAGACTATGAATCAAAAAAGAAACGATCGAAGAAAGCGTTTGTTCGATATCTAATTGATAGTAGGATATATTCCCTCGATCAGAATTATACTATAGAAGATCTTAATTCCTCGAAAATTCCTATAAGAGACGCACATTTAGTTTTTGGACTGGAACCTCTTGAAACTTTAAAAAATCTAAAATACATTTCAGAAAAAACTGTGGTAATTTTAAATACTCATCAAATTGATTTTAAGCAAAGCACCCAAGATTCGAAAAAGAAAATCATATATCCTTCGATTGCTCAAATTGTTGATATTTTAGATCAATTGGCTAGGAAGGTATTTGCGCTCGATTTCAACGAGCTCTCAATTAATTGCTTTAACACACCAAATTACAGCACTATAATAGCATTAGGAGTAGGGGTAAAAGAATTTCGAGATATATTTTATGAAAAGTTAATGTTAACGATTTTAAGAGAATTTCACGAAGACTCTTCAAGAGATATACGCGCATTTGAATTAGGAACTAGCTTAATTGATTAACTTCTCTTTAGTAAATTCAACCAAGATTGTTTAAATTAACGATTTAAGTATTTAACTTTAAAAGAAGCGAGTCTCCCTTTTTTAATAACGATCTCTCGAAAAGCGCTTTCTGATTTAGGGTTTTTATAGCTTCCTAAGCCCAGTGCAGGCGTTTGAACGACAAAGGGAGCGTTATTTTCAATATCTTCTGGATTATCATATTGTTCAGAATAAATATCGTAATATATCACCGCAGGATTTTCTAATTTTATTAAACTGAAAGGCGATGTGTGTGTGTCGACGACTTCAGTCTTTAAACCTTGTGGATCGCTCAATCTAAATTCTTTTAATTCGTGGGTATGTCCTGAAAGCGTAAGAACACAGAAATCTAAACAAAATTTAAGAAGTTTCTCCCAGTTTGTTGAGATTGCGCCATATTGCACGTCAAATTTGTTATCAATTCGAGCTAAGGAAAGTTTTTTACCTGTTTTTTTAATTAAGGATTCTTTAAATTCATCGATTTTTGTAATTAATTTTTTGGCTGGTTTTGACATTGCATACCGTTTAAGTGGGCTAATCTTTTTTTTTGGATTAATTGGCGGTCCATGAAGCATAAGGTAAGTATTGTTTTCTGGTTCTAACTTATGATTAATTAAATTTTCTAAATATTTAATATGTTTTTCTGAAATTCCAGTAACCGATGGATGACCACTGAGAAAATCCATTAACTTTTTAAAAGAATCTGAGCCAGTATTTAAGAAAATAAAATTATTATTTCCTAACTTGATATTATAATCTAATGAAGAGTTGATTTCTATCAAATATGCTTTCAAAGCGCTGAAGCTCTTAGTTATTGAGCTAATTGGGTTTGCCATTAACTCTTCGTTCAAAGCCAATACTTCGTTTTGAAATAAACCAATTTTTCTGTACAAATTACCCCAACGCAGGTCGTAATGAAAGGGGCGATAATCGTGGTTACCGGGAATAGTAAATATAGGACAGAGTATTTCTTCTCCAGAAACCATTCCTCTTCTTTTTTCTTGAGGAAAATTTAACAGAATCTCTTTAAATATCCGCCAATTACTATCCTTATAGTTAAAATGTAGTGTTTTTCTTTTTTCCGTGGGTATTTTGGAGAGAATCACAAAATCTATTAAATCTCCTGTTATCACGACAAAATCCAAATCGTTCTTATTTACTTTCTTGTTAACAAGCTTAATAAACTTTCTAAAGTTATTGTTAGGGTTTATAAATCGTTTACGAAGTGGTTCAGTACTTTTAATTGGAATTTTATCTTCTGGTTTTTTTATTATTAAACGTTGAAAAAATGAAACTGCTTTCGCACCTTTGGCAAGAAGTTCGCCAAGATCTGATTTTCTCATTAAAACATTCCATTTCTTAACGATTTCGTAAATTCTATCGTTACGTTCTGCCAAGTGTAAATCTGTCGCGTGAAAGAACTTAAAATCTTTCCATTTATTTTTTGAAACGACGATTGAATGATAAGAAACGCGAATCTCCTTATTGGGCATTTCTTGCCAAAGATCAAACATTATAAAATTAAAACTTTCTAAATATTCCAATACTTCTTTCGATAAATTGAAACGAATTGTCGCCTTGTAAAATTCGTGTAAACCCGAAAAAATATCATATTTAATTAAGTAATTTCGAGGACTATAATAACTGTCAAATTTAATGCTATCAATCTCGCAGGTTTTTATGGGTTCTACCTTCAAAAGAGTCCCTTCTATTATATCCCCTCTAAATGCTCGCGGCCTTAATGTTTCGATTCTTTCATTTTGCACAATATCAAACTTTTTTCCAGTAAAATCTGTAAGTTCCAAAACGGGTGGTAATTCTTCTTCCTTCTTTTTTTTTTTCCGAGAAAATATACTTTTAACTTTATCCCAAATACTTCTTTTCTTTTTTCTCTCCAATCGTGCTTCTTTCTCTTTTTCGAAATAATCTTTTAATTTCCACTTGTATTCAAGAATGGGGATTAAGTTTAACGCGCGCTTAATGAACTTCTCGAAATTATCGGTATTTTTTATATTGCTTACAAATAATAAGTTAGCTTCAAATTCTTTTTGCTCGAATTTACGATCTATATCTAAAAACAGAGGGTGTCCCAAATTTGGGCTTATCAATAACGCCTTCTCGGGTTTAATACTCTCAGCTTCGATCAATTTTTAAGGATCTCTCGTAAAATTGTTTTTTAATTTAAAAATCAAATTTCAATTCCTATCTATTTACTAAAGAATTGCGATCTAATAAGCTTTTATTTGATCTAAATGAGATTTAATATCATGTAAGGATTTCCAAGAACGAGAGGATTAATTTCAGAGCGTTATTAACCGTCCGGATTGGCCAAATTTACAAATATCACATTATCGCCACGTACAACGATGTCTCCAAGCGTTTCGTGCTCCTCGTGGACAGAACCATCCTCATCTATGTACTCAAAAAGCTGAGTTGTTCCTTCTAGATACAGGTTAAGATGTTCGTCAAATCCGGCCAATTTACCTCGAAATAAACGATTCCTCTTAACTTTAATTAATATGATCTTATTCACAGAACTCTTTAAATAATCAATAGGTCTGTTTGGTCTACTTTGGTAATTTTTTCTTTCCATTATAATAACACTAAAAATAATATTTCAAAAAAATCTATTGTAATAATAATTTAAATTAAAGTTCAGAATTAAAACCTTTTGATTTATTTATTCCATCGCAATTTGGATATAAATATCCCACTATTATCTCTAATTTTTTATTTATAGTTTTTCTCTAAAGGAAAAGTTATTAATGTTTTCTTTTAGTTTCAAATAGCTTTCTTCCACTAAATCTATCATTAATGCATTCTCCTTTTCAAAGATTTCATCAAAAAATTGTTCAAAATTTATTGAATGGATTAAGGAATGGCAATTTTTGCATAAACAAATACAATCTTCATTCTTTAAAATGGTAATTATATTATTTATAGGAAGTTTAGACAACTTTTCCCATTTAAATTCTTTTATCTTTGGGTTTCGATGATGAAAATCTAAAGCAGGTAATTTGTCATTAATTCTCATGTTTCGACAACCAATGCAAGCACCATTATATAAGATTTCAATAATTATCCTCTTTTTGATCCATTTCTTAATTCTATATTTAATTCTTGCTCTATGTTGAGCTCCTTTAAGACACTCAGATCGATATTTAATATTACTTTTGATCTCTTCATAAACTATGGCATCAATTTCTCCAACATTATTAATTGATAATTTCTCTGATAGGATAATCTCCTTAAATTTATCATAATTAGTCATTTCTGCACAACTATGACAGTTTCTACATAAAACTTGAAGATTCTCGTTTTTAATAATTCTAATTATCTCATCTATATTTCTTCCTCTTAAGACTCTCCATGAATACTTTTTGGAGTACGGATTCAAGTGATGAAATTCCATCGCAGGTAAAATTTGAAGCCCACTATGGCAATTGTGACATCTTTTATCAAATAGTAAGGTAATTATTTTAATTTGTTTCTTAAAGTTATTAATTGCATGCATTTTTTGTCTGCAATCTTCACAAATGGACCTTAAACGCCCTTGTCTCTTTCTAAAATATTCATGAGACTTGATCTCATGACATTTTCCACATTCCTTTCTTTCTCCATCATTGTAAAGTTTATTTCTTCTTGGATTCTTATTCTTTATAGTCATATTTTTAAGAAAAATAAAAAACAAAATAATAACATGGTCGTAGATGGATTTTTAAAATATGATTTATTAAGAATCAAAAAACATATATGGAATATATTACTAGAATCTTTTATATATAAAGGCTCGTGGCCCAGTCTGGATAAGTTTTCGAAAGAAATCTTTTCGGAAGAGTAAGCAGCGCCCTCCTAAGGCGAAGATTGAGGGTTCAAATCCCTCCGAGCCTGTTAAATATCTCTTTTTAACAAATCTTATTTCTATACA
>JAUWNA010000376.1 GCA_030612905.1 Promethearchaeota archaeon | reverse complement strand
TGAACCAGTATATGAGCCCACGCCCGAACCTGAACCTGAGCCTGAAATAGAGCCAGAAACAAGAATAACCGCATGGTTAGATCAACTTCAAACATATAGAAAATATGGACCCGAAGCGGATATTGAACCAGAACCCGTATATGAACCCACTCCAGAACCAACATATGAACCTACCCCAGAACCAGAAATTGAAAAAACTGAAGAAAGTGAAGAAGAAACAAGTGAAAACGAATCCATAGAAGAATAAGAATGTTGCAATAACCTAAACTATCTGATTTTATCTTTTTTAATATTTCGGGAGAGATATATTAAGAAAATTAAAATAAAGAATCCAAAAATCACGATAAACATAAAAATCGCGTAAATATTAATTTCAGCAACGTATCCCGTTATGATAGGGGTGATACCGAAGCCCATTCCTATTATTATTTCGTTTATTGTCGAATATTTTGCTGTATTTTTTGCAGTTCCATACTCAAGCATAATTTTCAATGCAGTTCCATGGATTAAACCAAAAAATAGCCCAACAATCATAATTATTATCGAGATATACCAAATATCTCCAATAAAAATAATTGATGTTGATATCATAATAACCGCACTTGTACTTACCAACACAGATATTTTACGTCTATGGATTTTCATCACGTTAATCCAAGTTAAACCTATAACTTGTGCTAATTGCAATCCCGCTTGTACGATATACGTTAGATAAGAAGGATGTGAGGAAGTCTTTAACAAGACAGGATAACTAAACATGAAAATCGATTTTGAAGTAGCTAGGAATAGAATTCCAAGCCATGAAAACAAAATAGGATATACAATCATGGGGGTAATAGATTTTAGATCTGAGCTAACTTTGAGGTTTTCTTCAGAAGTAAATCTTTCTAATTGCCTTTCTGATGTTCTATCTAAAAGCTGCGTTCTTGATTCTTTTTTTAAGAAGAAACTAATCGGGATTAACAGAAACGATAAAGACCACGAAATTACCATGGTAAAGTAGTCGTTCCAAGTAAAAGCCCAAATATAACCAATAAGAAGGCCAAAAATGAATCCAAAGTTCCAAGAAAAATTAAAATTTCTAAAATTCTTATTTGACCGTTCAATATCACTATTGTTTTGCCATTTGCTTAATAAATTGAGGAAATTTGGCCAAACTAATCCCATAGTTAACCCTAATAATACACGACACGTGATTAAATACCAAGGCTCGAAGAAAATCATCTGTGCGCCGGTCAAGAGCGGTGTAACGAGCGATGATAATATGAGAGCGTTACGAACGCCTATTTTTGAAGTAATTACTTGCCCAATAATAGGTGCAAAGATATAGGCAATTGCTCCTGCTGAGGTTATTATCCCTAAAGTGCTTTCATTAATGTTTACGACAAAATACAGGTAATTTGACAATGCTCTTTCAAATATAGAAAAATAAATTAACCTTACAAACGCAAGCCAAAATATTGGCCAAGCTCGATAATCTTCTGACGATCGGTTCATTACTGCTTTCTCGTCTTGATGGAGAGGAGATTTTTTCGCGATTGGCACAATTTTTCTATTTTGTTTCTTATTTTTCAAAAAAAATCGTGCTTTGCTCAAAAATTTTCTTAAATAATTAAATAAGGTTCAAAGAATCTAAAAATTTTGATGTTAATTAATAAAAAGTAAAAGAGATAAATCCCTCGTTATTTATTAATGGCAATTGTTTTTGTTTTCTTAATTTTGGTACAAACATAGGGATTTTTTTCTTATAATCCTCATAAATTTTACCAAATTCTTTAACTAATTCTTTTTCCTCTTTCCATGCAACGAGAAAATTTAATAGAATTATTATAGGAGTAATAAGTAAAGAAAAGAACGAAGAGAACAGAAAAGAAATTCCTATATGTGCTAGTATTCCGCCAAAGTATTGTGGATGCCTAATTACGGAATAAAGTTTGGTTGAAACGATTTTTTCTGTACTATGTGTTTCTGCTACTTTAAGAGTGGTTAATTTTACACTTACGATTCCAAACCAAGCTCCCATTAAAATAAAAGGGATAGAAACTAATAAATGGAATAACGGTATTGAAAAATTAATAATTGGAATAGAAATAACGAAATTTTGAAAAACGGGAGTAATAAACATAGGCTGAGGCGAAATCCAAATTCCAAACCAAAATGCAAAAAAACCCCATCCCGAAGTGAGACCGAGTATTGCGGTAATTTTATTACCTTTATCCTTTCCATATTTTATTTGAAATTTTAAATGTTCAACTGATAAAAAATGAAGTGGTACCATGGAACACATACCTAAGATGGAAATAATAAACCAGATATATATTTTTAGCACCTTCTCCTTTCATTTTTTATAATTTAATTTTTTAACATAAATTAGACTATGATAATCTGATATAAATATTCTATTTTTGTAAGTCTTGTATGATTGATTCCATTCGATTTTTTATATAATAAAAATTGGACTAAAAATCATTTTTTAACTGTTAAAGTTGTTTTATTATTGTCTAGTTTAAATTCGAATTATTATTTGCATGAAAAATCTATGTCTGACACCAATTTTAATTATTGTCCCAATTGTGGTAAGAAAATACAAAAGTCTAATAGTAAGAAGGTTAATTTTTGTTGTTATTGTGGGCGAGAATTAAAAAATAAGAGGGTAAATTCACACGACAAAATACAATGCACAGTTTGTCACGAATTTATCTGGCATGGAAGAAGTCGAACTATTAAATGTTCTTTCTGCGGTAGCCAATACCATTATTCGTGTGTATCGTCTTGGATAATGAAGTATAATTCGTGTCCTATGTGCCAAAATGTATTCTTAAACCCAACTTTAACTTATTCAAAAAAACGCAGGTACAGGTAATAAAACTTTATAAAATATTATAAAATTCTATAAAAGAACTAAATTCCATTATTTTATAAATAATTAGAAGGTTGAAAATATATGAAAACTACGATCTATTATTTTTCTGGAACGGGTAATTCTTTGAAGATTGCGAGAGATGTTGCCGAAAGGGTGGAAGAATGCGAATTGACCCCAATTGCGAAGGTTTGGCAACAAGATCAACTTGCTTCGTCGACCGAAAAAGTGGGATTTGTTTTTCCTCTGTATTACGCGGGATTACCTAAAATAGTCTATGATTTCCTAAGCAAAATAG
>JAUWNA010000021.1 GCA_030612905.1 Promethearchaeota archaeon | reverse complement strand
TTATTAATTGCTCTGAATTTAACAATAGAAAAGACGTTCAAGATACCTTTAAATATTACCACATTAATGTCGCTGATTATGGATTACCAACTGATAAACAAATTGAATATTTTCTAACGATTTGCGAAAAACACGGATTAGACGACGAAGCCATCGTAGTCCATTGTGTCGCAGGTTGTGGGAGAACGGGACAATTCATTGTAGCATGGGGTGCGAAAAACGGATATATTCTTAAAAATATGGACCCCGTAAACTGGATAAGAAAATTTAGGCCTTGTAGCCTTGAGACTAAAGAACAAATGAATTTTGCTAGAAAAATGGTAAAAAAATATCAAAAAAACTGAAATGTAAAGTATTTATTAGATTAATTTTATTAGATTAGTAATTTTGTTGTGAATAAGTTGTTATAAAAATATTTATATTTAAAATTCTCGATTATTTAGGGTGTTCATGAATTCAGAAGTCAGATTATATTTACATGATATTAGATAATGTATTGGTATATAACATTAAACTCCCTTCTGAGTTTCAAGGTAATGGATTGGAAAGTCATCTAAATAAATTTGACGAGAAAAATCTTAATATTATTGCGGGCTTTACTATAAACTTCTTGGAACACTTTTTAATAGTTTCAAACGGTAAAATACAGCAAGAGGTCGCCGAACTTTTAAAAAAAATGGAAAAGATTTCCTATATGGTTGGACCAACAGGGAACCTAAGCTATTTAGCTAGCGATCAAATCGAACACATACTCACTAAAATCGATTCTCTTAAAGTAAATGAAATTAACGAAGAGAAAATCAGTTTGATAGCAGACGATGGATTAAGGGAACAATTTGGTGGTACTGGAAACTATAATACTTCGGAAGCTTTGGAAAACCAATTAGCAAGTGCTGCGTTTTACTTAATGAATATGGGTTATTCTCGAGATGATATCCAAGAAAGATTTAACGAAGTTAGACAAGATCCTACGAGATTAGAGGCTCTTTTTAACCTACAACAGAGAGAGATTTATAGCACACCTTCTGAAATCCAACATAGTTCTTCAGCATCTCCACCGAGCCACCAAGAAACATCCATCGATCAAAGTCAAGATTTAAACGAAACAATTGCACATCATATACGATCAATTCACCAAGAGATAACAGAGGAGAGGGCGCAAAAAGTTGAAGTTATAGTTGAGCAAATAAAAGCGCACGTTAGAGATAACATGAGCGAGCTCCAAGAAAAAGTGTTTAGACAAATGCACCCAGATAGATTAACCCGCGCGTTGAAGACGCTCAAAACAACAAAAAGAAAATCAAAACGGATGAATTTATACATAGAATGGTATACAGCTAGTTTACTTCTTTCTAAAATAGAGTTAAAAGTAGAGCACTGGCAAGTTTCGTCTACGGCAGGGCATGGAAGTGCAGGTGTTTATACGGCTGGAATAGATTTTTCTCGATACGATAACATTGTCCGTGAATTTCCGGATGGAAAGTTAACTAAAGTTGTTAATATTGCTAAACGCATTCTGCAAAACCCAAATAAAAAAGCCATTCAGAAGCTAGCTACATCGTTGATTGAAGAAACTGGTTTCGATGAGCACCTCTATTTCACAGATTAGATTTTGTACTTTCAATTTTATTCGAGAGAAATTTAATCTCTGATTTTGATTAAAGTTGAAAATTGAAATATGATTATGCTTTTAACCATAATAACCTACAACTAACTTAATATTTGGTGATTAAAATCCCTTTTTTTAAATATAATGATGTCGAATTATTTTATACCAAAGAAGGAAAAGGAGAACCCTTAGTCTTAATAAGCGGATTAGGAAGTAAAATGAGTTGGGCTTTCCAAATTCCGTTTTTTAAAGAAAAGATGATGGTTATCTCGCCGCATAACCGTGGAGTTGGCAAAAGTTCTCGTCCTAATTACCCCTATACTATGGATATGTTTGTTGACGATATTAAAAATTTGCTAGAACATTTGAACATTAAAGAGAAGATACACTTATGTGGAATTTCGATGGGCGGGATGATCGCTCAATATTACGCCTTAAAATACCCCAATTCGGTTAAAAGCTTGATGTTATGCGCTACAGCAGCTATATACAGTCCTAAATCTCTAATTGAAGCTCAAGAGCTAATGCAAAATTTTAGTCTAGAGCAAAAGTTTAAAGTAAGAGTTTCTGCTTTATTCTCAAGACCATTCAAAAAGATTTTAAGACAAGATAAAGCTTTATATAAAAGAATTGAAAAGGAATTTATGGAAGATCCAACAACTTTGCAAGATTACGTTAATCAAGGAGCAGCCATCTCAGGGTACGATACAACGAACGATTTAGATAAGATAAAACTACCTACATTGATAATACTTGGCGATGACGATCGTATAATACCTACGTTAGATCATTCTAAATTGTTACACGAGAAGATTCCCAATTCTAAGTTAGAAATAATAGCAAACACCGGGCATGGTTTTAACGCTGAGAAAGCTGAAGAAGTAAATAATTTATTATGGAACTTCATTAAAGAACATTTAAAATAAAAATAATTTTATTTTTAATTTTTTCATTCGTTCTTAAAAACTGATGTACCTCTTATAATTGTTTCAAGAACGCGAATATCTTTAATCTCGTCTTTAGGAACTTCTAATGGATTTTTATCTAAAATAACAAAATCTGCTAGCTTTCCTACTTCTATGCTCCCCTTAATGTTTTCTTCAAAGGCAGCGTATGCACCATTGATTGTATATGTTTTTAGCGCTTCTTCAATAGAGATTGACTCCTCAGGAATAAAACCATTTCTAGTTACTAAAGCATGTAATCCTAAGATAGGGCTAGGATCTTCGATCGGACAATCTGAGCCTGAAGCAAGAACGACGCCCGCATCAATAATTGATTTCATTGGATAAGTATACTTACATCGTTCTTTACCGAGCCGTTTTACTAACCAAGTGTATTCTGAATTAATGAAGGGTGGTTGACACGAAGCAATTACGCCATAAGTAGCCATATCTTTAATAACATCCTTAGTTAACATAGATGCGTGTTCAATTCTATGACGATGGTCGTCCCGAGGAAATTCAGTTAAAAGCTTTTTATATAAATCCATGACTATTCGGTTTCCTTTATCTCCGATGGCGTGAATCCCAATTTGAAAACCATTGTTATGGGCTACAGCCATCTTCGTGTAAATTGCTTCTTCCTCAACTACACAAAATCCACACGCACCGGGCTCATCTGAAAAGGGTTCAAACATACACGCCGTCTTTGCTCCAAAAGTACCGTCGAGAAATAGTTTTAAAGCGCCAACTTTAAACTTACTATCTTCCTTTCCACCATCTAAGGGAGGTTTTCTTAATTTGAGCAATTTTTTAGGTTTCTCAGTATTGATTAAGGCGTACCAATTTTGTAAAATACTATTTTGGATTGATTTACGTAATGGCAGTTCCATTGCTCCGGCATCACCAAACTCTCCCGTACTATCGGCACTAAGTATACCGTGAAGCGATGTCAATCCTTTCTGAGCGAAATTCCTAAAGGCTTTAACAGCCGCCACTTTTATTTTTTCTACATTTGGAAACGACACTTTAGATAAAATGATGTCTAATGCTTGCTCAGATATGACGCCCGTAAGTTTTCCACTACTATCTTTTCGAATTTCGCCACCTTCTGGAACTAATGTGTGCTCATCTATTTTTGCTAGCTCTAACGCTTTAGAATTTGCGATGCCTATATGTCCGTCATATCTCAACACAAAAACAGGATGGTCGGGGCATGCTTCGTCTAAATCTCCCCTATTAGGTAACTTTGGAACATCGAACTTTTCCTCGCATAGATTAAATACCATCATAAGCTCGTCTTTATTTTTTTCTTTCGATGTTTTCCCTAAATATTCTTTGAGCTCTTCAATGCTTTTCACATCTGATACATCAGGACTTAATAAATAAAAAATATAAATAATCGGATGTAGATGACAATCAATAAATCCTGGAAGCAAAGAGTGACCCCTTAAATCAATAAGCGCAGATTCGTTCCCTAAGGCTTTTTTAACGTCTTCTAAATCACCAATAGATACGATCTTTTCGCCTTCAATTCCTACAGCCTCGACGAAGGGTTGATTTTCGTTTATAGTTACTATTGACCCTCCAAAATAAATTTTTTTTTCTAAATTTATCATGCTCATAAAACCAATATTTGATAATTTTTATATTATAAGAATTGATTTAAACAAATTAAAAATTGATTTTTTCTATTGAGTAAGTATTTTATAAGAAAAGTTTAAAAAATTTTGATTAATTCCTAGATCTAACTGTAAAAAAAAATAAATAGCTTCAGTTAATAAGGAAGGCGTATAGAAAATGGTTAAAAAATCCGACTTAAAGAAACTTAATTCGATTATGCAAGAAGGAAATGAGTTCAAAAACTTAAGAAAATACAATAAAGCGGTTGAAAAGTATTTAGAAGCTTTAAGGTTCGTAGAGGAGAAGGTCAAAGAACCAGAAGAACGCGAAGACGAGACAGCAAACATCAAATCTCAAATTGACCAAATATATTCTGTAGAAATCATCGATATTATTGAAACGGCAAATAATTTCATTAATAACAACGATTTCGACAATGTTTATAAAACATTTGACGAAGCAGGAAGGATCGCTGATAAAATTGTAGACAAGGGCTTGAGAGATTACGAAGTTAATGAAATCAACTACTTAATAAATAAAACCAAAATTGAAGAGTCCCTCTTCCAAGCCGAAGCAGTAAAAATGGAAGAGCAATACGATCGAGCTATTAGTATGCTTAGAGACACCTTAAATGCCGCTAAAGAGTTTTATATGGAAGATCTCGAATGTGAACTGATTAAAAAAATTGAAAACTCTATCAATGAGACATATTCCAAAAAAGTTAATCTTTTAGTTGAAAAAGCAAATCAATTAAAAGTAGGTGGCGATCTTGACGGCGCGCTTAAAAAGTTTAACGAAGGTTATAAATTGACAGATAATTATTATGAGTCTCAATTAAAAGATACTGAAATAACCAATTTAATAAATTTGATCAACCAAATTTATTCAAATAAAGTGAAACCTATTGTACAAAATGGACAAAATTTAATCGAACAAAACAATTTCGAACAAGCAGCCAAAGAATTCGAAGAGGCATTAAGAATTACTAATGAAATGTACGATTCAGAACAAAAGAAATCGGAGATAAACCGAATAAATTCTATTGCCTCAGGTGTGCTGAATCCAATTTATTTAGAAAGAATTAAACCTATTTTAGATAAGGGAAAAGAGTTAGAAATTAAAGAAAATTTTGAGGAAAATGTTAGCGTTGTAAACGAAATAGTTGATTTATATTACAAAGCTTTGGAAATTGCAAAAAGAATGGCTGAATCAAGAGAACGAAACGATCAGATAACCGACATAACTAATTTAATTAACAAAACTTGTAAAAAGAGAATCGAGTTTATTAAAGAAAAATCGATTCAAAAAATAGGTCAACGAGATTACGAAAAAGCAATTAACGAGCTATATGCCGCAATAAGTGTCGCAAAGAGAATGGCTATTCCTGAAGAAACAAACGAATTTTTTATAGATTTGAAAAATACTGTAAATAAGGTCTATCTCGCCCAAATTGAAGATGTTCTTACTGAAGGTACAGATAAATTAGCTCTGAAAAATTATAAAGGAGCAATAGTGATTTTTAATAGGGCTCTTGAAATGACGAATAAAATGTACCTAACTCAAGAGATGGAAGAAGAGATCAACAAAATTAAAGGTTTAGTCTATCAAGCAGAATTAAAAGAGCTAGTAGACCGTGGAGATTTGTCTGAAGAAATACAGAAATTCGAAAAAGAAATCGAAAAACTCAATAAAAAAATGGAATACGCTAAAACCATCGAAGACCCCAACCGTAAGTTTCAAGAAATGGAACAAATAAAGAAATCTATTGACGAAGTATACCACTCTGAAATCAAGCTACTAGTTGAGCAAGGCGTACAGTTAGCAGATAGCGAAAACTTTAAGGAATCCTTTGAAAACTTTGAAAGAGCAATTAAAATTAACGAGTCCATCAAAAGTCCAGAGTATAAAAACCTAATTGCCATTAAATACGAATACAAACTGAAAGTAATTGAAAAAGCTATATTGGAAATTAAAAGAAAAAGCTTTGATAAAGCCATCGCAGATTGCAATAAAGCAATAGAACTTGATAGTACTTTTATAGACGCTTTCTATTACATCGGTATTGCAAACAACGATAGGCACGAGTACAACACTGCCATTGACTATTTTAAGAAAGCTATTAATTTCAACCCTAAACACGCAAAATCATGGAACAATATGGGATTTAGCTACGAAAAATTAAAGCAATTCGATAAGGCAATTGAAGCTTATAAAAAAGCAGTTGGGTTTGAACCAATTTACGCATTAGCGTACTATAATATGGCAAATTCGTACAAACATAAAGAACAACTTGATTACGCGATTAACGCTTATAAAAGAGCAACGGAGATCGACCCAGATTACGCGTTCGCTTGGTTTTTTATGGGATTTGCTTATTTAGATAAAAACGATTACCATTCGGCGATCCAAAACTTAGATAAAGCAATCAAGATAAATCCCGAAATAGGAAACGAGATTAACTCTTTTATTAATGACATTAAAAAATCAGTAGAAAAGCTTCAAAAAGGGTTATCAGAGAAGTTTTCTAACAAATGAATTTCTTACTCATATAAATTTATTTTTAATTTGTTGATCTTAATCTAATTCACTTTCATGTTAAATTATGTGAATATTAAAAAAAGATAAGAAAAAAAATTCTAAAAATAAGTTCTATAAAATATTTGAAGCGTATTGCTCAACTAAATACTCAATTTTACCCGTATCTAATTGTTCTTTCGCAAACTCAGGGCACATGTGTTCTAAGTGGCACAATAATTCGTTTAATCCAACTTCAGCTTCTTTAGGATCGATATTATCTTGATCGCTAATAACTATTGAACCCATTAGATGTTTAGAGCGCTTCAAGATAATAACATTTCCGCTCATTTTTAGCTGGTTAAGTTCAGAATGAAACGATTCTTTTACAAAACTATTAATTGCAGCAAATAATCCTCCTTGTAAAATATCTTCGTTCGACGAGGATGTTAACGGTATACCTCCTTGATCAAAGATAGTTATAGCTTTTGGATTAATTCTTTTAGCAAGTGGTTTACCTGTTAATTTATAATAAATTTTCATAAACGCTGGAACAATGCCGTATCCCGTTTTACAGGATATAGGTAAAATCTCAAATGAAGGTAGTTTTGTCAAATTCAAAGCTGATATAATTTCGCTTAGCTGAGCAGCAGGTTGGAGGTCGTATTTATTCGCTAACACTATTAAAGGGGTTCTTTTAAGAACTGGAGCTAGCTTCCATAATTCGTCTCTAGCTTCGTTAAATCTTTCTCTAGCGTAAGCGTCAATCATAAATATTACGCATTCTGCATGAGCAACCTCTCCAAGCCATAAGTCTCTAAAATCTCTTTGACCACCCATGTCCATAAGATTGATGCGCACACCAGACACGTCTACCGTAGATAATTCCTTACCCATAGTAGGGGTATGCTCGATAAATGTGCCGTTCTGCAAGAAGCTAACTAGGGTTGTTTTGCCAGAAGAGTCAAGCCCTAAAATAACAATCTTCTTTTCTTTTGTGAAGACCCTTTTTAAAATATCTTTAACTCCCATTTTATCTCATTTATTTTTTTATTTTTTTATATATTGTAATTTGAAAATATAATAATTGTTTTCAAATAAAAAGGAATGTATTAATTCTATATTATGTTATATTGCGACAGAATAACTTCTTTTAAAAACTTTTATCTGTATTTTTCAATAGGACAAAATAAATTTAATATAAAAATACATTCATATAATCTGCTAATAAATTCACTGATTATAAAGATCTGACTAAAAATAAAGGAAAAAAATAAAAAAAATCATTGTTCTTTTACAACTAACTTAGAAATCCAGGTTCCCATTATACGCTTTTCGACATCTTCGTTGACGAACACATATTTCTCAAAGAATCCAGTGCTCGATACAAAGAACACAAGTACCCCAGCAACTCTGAAAATATCCAAAAGCATATCACTTCGAAGCATAGCCCCAATACCATATATTAAGAAAAATATACCCATTCCTATGGCTAAACCGTTTCGCTGTTTCTTTCCGTCTCTTATAAGGACTGACGATAATCCAAAACCAACAACCATTGAATATAGAACAAAGATAATAGTTGAACCGTTCAACAATAATCCAAATGCGATATAAAGCGTAGCAATAACTGGAAGTGTATATAATTTGTTGTATTTTCTTAGATAAAGCACGAATTCTACTTGAATGATATTAGTAAAAAATGCTAGAGCAAGACCAACAGTTAATTTTCCACCTATAACAATTGATGTGTTAAATTCCGTAAATACAGCCATTATATATATAAGAGAGACGAAAACAAGCGTCAAAACATATAAAATGATGACTAAATACATCTTATTTTTATCTTCTCTCCATTTTTTCGTAACCTGGAATATTGACAATGCGCAAAAACTAATGTAGAGAACTTGCATTATTAAAACAAAAGTATCACTCATCTTTAGATAAGACCCCCTGTTTAAACGGTTTAAATAGTCCAAGTGAAAAAAAGATAATAAAAACTACGTAGCTAATTATAACAATTCTTGACACTAACGCATCAGTTGTGAATTGTGTACTAAAAGCTAGGGTGAAAAATATTGCTATACTAAAGCTCCATTATCCTTAACCCGAATCGCCGTAAAGAATAAAAAGATAATACTTGCAGCGCCCCCAAGAGTTGTATAATCCTCAAGCCAGCTGTCAAATCCAGTGAAAAGATAAAAAACGTACATTCCAGTAAAGAAGAATATTGGCGTGTAATAGAGAAATTCTACTCTATTGATATAAAAAATCAATGTAAGACCAATAGTTATCATCATAGCTACTAAAATATTGTAAAGTCCGAATGTAGCATCATATGGCACAATAATAGCAGTTGGTCTTAGGAGTACATCTTTTATAATATATTCAGTCAAAGCTAAGATCGAAAAGTCAAGAAAAGTGAGAAAAATTAGTACGCGTACCATATTATATTGTCCTGTGGCTTTTTTATCCTTTAAAAGCTTTCTACCTAGCACAAGTGTTGCCAATGGGATAAAAATTGCACTGCCAAAATTAGCAATAAAGCCTAAATTGTTTATTAAAACATCATCGTATACCATTTAAAAAAAACTCCCTTTTACGTTTGGTTTTTGTTTAATTATTTTAGATTTAATATCTGTAAATATTCTCGAGAAATCAATTGCTACGTTTTCAATATTGATATCTTTTTCTTCGTTCATCCCTTCAAAGATAGTTTGTTGAGACTCCGTTAAAACGCTCTCAGTTAAGAGACCATTTGCTTCTAAAACATCTACTAGTTCTTTAATTACTGGCTTATAAATCTCAATATTGTCTCTTTTCCCTAGTAGTAGTGAAAATGCGAGGAGATCATCGCGGTTTTCTTCTTGTAATACCTTGAAAACATAAGATAAAACGCTATATTTACGATACTTATCGATAATATAATCTCCAACCTTGCTCCCGATTGGGAAACACTTTGAAAGGATCTCTGATTCAGACGAAACATCAAGCGAAGGATAAGAACTTACGATTTCCAGATTCGAATTCACATAACCTCCTAACTTACATAAAACGCTATAATCCGTAGACAAAATAATCACTCGATTTTTTTTTTTGTATTTTGTAAAGATAAAAATTTTTTGATAACAAAATATTTTTAACTTTCTTTTTGTTAAACAAAATGTATTAGTTTGGCTTTAAAAATGAGATTCTTTTTCTAAATTTCTGTACTGTTGCCACAAAATATATGTTTTTATACACAATTCATATTATTTGGACATAACATCCTAGATTTTACACTATTTTAACATAATACGCTAAAATTTACGCTATTTGGACATAGCTTTCAAAAATTTTGGCCATAAGGTTAACTTTTGTAGCCCAGGTAGAGCACCAAATAAGCGTTCTCCGACATATCTATCTCTATCCGTGTCGTAATTCCATAAATCTTGGATAGTATGCGCTTCGTACACATATTTTCTAACTGTTTTGTTTGTATTTAATAAATTAGTATAAGTTGTCCATAAGGTTTTTGCGGACGAATCGTTACTATAAAACAACAATTCGCAAGCAACGCCATTTCTAAAATAGCCATTTAGCAAAATTCGAAAAATCTCCCGGTCGTATGTTATTAATTCTGATTTTGAAAAGTTTGAATTGCTTTCAAATAGCGGTTTTACGAGCTTTGCTGCGATTTCAGCGCTAGCTAAACCACCTAAAAGGCCTTCGTAAAAGAACGCGGTAACCACTCCTGCGGCTTCCCCTAAGACAATTACGCGATCTTTAGTCATGGCACTTATTGGATGTTTTGAAATCCCTCCAGTAACAAAATCTTTTTCCCATTTCAATCCTTTCATAAAAGGTTGAATTTTCTTATAGTTTCTTAGAATTCTTTCTAATTTTTCCTTAAGTTGGTCAGGGGATTCTTTATTTCCTAGATAGCCTGTCGAAACCCTACCTTTTCCTACATTAAAAAAGAAGGGTCCATTAGGGCTTATGTTAGGGTTTAGATGAAACATATATTGAAAGTTAAAATTCTCATCTAGTAGGCTTTCATCAGCATATGTATAAGTATATATTCCCATAAAAGAGTCAGGAACTTCAAATCCTAACGATTTTTGTAAAGCAAAGCCACGAGAACCTGTAGCTAAAAATAAAAGTTTAGCTGAATAAGATTCTCCTTTATTGTTGATAACCTCAACATAATCAGTGTGTTTTACTATCTTTGCCACTTTTTCGTTAAATTGCGTAGTCCCACCTTGATCTTTAAACTTATCGATAAGTTTTTTAATGAATATTTCTGTGTGTGAAATCTTTCCTAATGGCGCCCCAAACTCTTTCGAGTTCAAGAGACCATCATACTTGTCGCTCTTATAGTTTAATTGGAGAAAAGGACGTGGAAAAATTGAATCGTCGTTCCAGAAGACATCGTCAATAAAGGGTTTATTATGGTCTGCAAATATATTTATTCTAACTGGGATTTCCCGATCGTAATCTTGCGAATCAATTAGAAGCGTTTTTGCGTACTTTGATGCCTTATACGCTAAAGATGCTCCGGAAATCCCAGCACCGATAATTATAATATCATACATTAAATCTTTAAATTATTAATAAAAAAAAAAGATTATTAAATCGAATTTTAATTGAACCTCTTTAATTCACTAGTATAAAATAAGATTAGACTATCCAAGGTCAAAAAATTAAAGAATATTTTCGATTGTTTTAATTAATTTATCTAAATTTAATTCAGCCATACCAAGAGGGACCGAAGACTCGAATAACACTACGATCAATAATGGATCGAGCTTCCACGGAATATTTATTTTTCCCGTAAAGACTTTTTGTCCGTTGTCTAAGCAGACAAATGTCAATTTGAATTCGTTCGCAACCGTATGTCTAATTTCTAATTCTTTTAAAGAGGATAACAATATACCGTGCGGGAGAGAAGTGAAAATTACTTTTCCATTGATCGTAAATAAAGTAGCGCCTAATATCTCGTTTTCTAACGTTAACCTCTTAATGAAATCTATAATTCTTTTATACAAAGGTTGACTCCCGATCAATTCGTCTTCACCGGTAATAATTGAATCTATTTTAGAGTCGAATTTGGCGCTTTCAATTACTTCGTAATCTTCAACATCGTTGTTCTCTAAAAATTCTTCAAATACATCTACTATACTAACCAAACGGGATTTAATAAATAACAAACTGGCTGTTAAATCAGCTAAAATTGCAAAAATAAATTCTCCTTTTACTTTAAAAGCAATTCTAAATCCGCCCATTTCGAGAATTTCCGGAGTTTGTTTAGAGATAACATTTGCTGAGAATGAAAATAAGGCTGAAAAAAAGGGTGTAATTAAATTAGGGTCAATATTATCAAAATCGCTGGTGATATTTCTGCTGAAAATGCAAACTCCAGTTTTGTTTAATATGAAGAGCGAATGGATGTCCATCTTTAATTACTCCGAAATTTACTTATAGAAAATTAGAATAAATTTACTCTTTTAAGTGTTATTAATAGAAGTATAGACTGCTAATATTGTTGATCTTTATCATATAAAAAAAAGTTTTGAAAATTTTTCTTTTTTTCGTTCTTCATTCTTTTGTTGGGACTTTTTTTTCATAATCGCGAGCTTTAAATAGAAGGTTAAATATTATAAATTAATAAAGTTATGTGATTGTGATGCACTATATCACCACTTTAAACTTAGTAGTAAACAACACAAAAACGGAAAAGAAAATGTCTGATAATGATTTAGAAAAGATTCGGCTAAAGAAGGCCGAAATGCTGGTAAAAGCTCAATTGATGCCAACAGAAATAGTAAAAATTCATTCGGCAGAAGAGTTTAATAAATTAACCCAAGATTTCTCTGATAAAGTTATAATCATAGATTTCTGGGCGGTTTGGTGTTCTCCTTGTATGATGTTTGCTCCAATATTCGAAAAAATTCAAAAGGAACGCTATCAAGATTTTATCTTTGTTAAAGTAAACGTTGACGAAGTCGGCTCTATAGCCCAAACTTACCAAATTACTGGAATCCCTACAACTTTATTTATTAAAGATAATAAGGTAATACATAAAATTGTTGGCGCAGTAAACGAAGATTACATGAACAGAATCCTCGAAAAACTTAAGTCTTTCGCGTAATTTATTTTTTATTATTTATTTTATTAAATTTTTTATTAAATAGCAAAATATTGGTGTTAATCCTTGGAAATAGAAAGTATTTCAGATCAATTAAAAGATATGTTAGAGCAGAAAAAGATTTTTAAAAGTGGAAAATTGTTTAAATGCATATTAGGACTTAACGTAATAGAATCTGTTGTGTTTTCTTATCTATTGAAGCATGAAA
>JAUWNA010000522.1 GCA_030612905.1 Promethearchaeota archaeon | reverse complement strand
ATTGCATGATTACAATATACGGGAGGTACTACCGGATCGCCTAAAGGCGCAATGCTTACCCATAGTAATATCGTATCCAATTGCATAGCAACTCACAGGTGGTTAGGTGCAGAAGTTAAAAGAGGTAAAGATACGGGGCTTACTAATTTACCACTATTCCATATATACGGTCAAACTGTATGTATGAATATCTTGATTTATAATGGCTCAACCATCGCTTTGAATCCAGCCCCGCGTGATCAAAAGTCTTTGTTCGAAATAATTAAATCTACTTCTCCAAGAATGTTTCCAGGAGTACCAACAATGTACATGCGTTTGTTAGAACGAGACGACTTAGAAGATTATGCAAAAGATCTTAAATCTATAAGAATTTGTAACACTGGAGCAGCAGCGATGCCCCCAGAGGTTCTTAAGGAATTTGAAAAGAGGACCGGCGGTAAAATTCTCGAGGGATACGGGCTAACAGAGACATCACCGGTGGCTACTACTAATCCTGTTCAAGGAGAAAGGAAGATAGGCTCTGTTGGAATGCCAATTCCTGATACTGAACTAAAAATCGTAGATGTTGATGATTATACCAAAATTATGCCTCTTGGCGAATCGGGCGAAGTTATGATAAAAGGACCTCAAGTTATGAAAGGTTATTGGAACAAGCCTGAAGAAACTGCCGGTCAATTAAAGGGTGACTGGCTTTTAACAGGAGACATCGCGATAATGGACGAAGATGGCTATTTCTTTATAGTAGACAGGAAAAAGGACATGATAAATGTTAGCGGTTTTAAAGTTTACCCTAGAGAATTGGAAGATGTATTATTTGAACACGAAGCTATTGAAAGTGCTGCCGTAATTGGACTTCCTAATCCGGATATACCTGGTAGTGAAAAAGTAAAGGCGTTTATCGTTCTTAAGGATGGATACAAAGAAAGCGAAGAAATGGAAGCTGAAATAAAGGAATTCTGTAGACAAACTGTCGCTCCATATAAAGTTCCTAAATTTATAGAATTTAGAAAAGAACTTCCCGAAACCCTCGTTGGTAAAGTTTTAAGAAAAGATTTGAAAGATATCGAGGCTCGTAAGCGCGGAGAAGAAGTCTAGGCTCTGCTAAAAATCTGTTTTTTCATTTTTATTAATTCTATTTCTAATTCATTTTTTAATGTTATTGTATGACTAATATTATGGAAAATAAAGAAATTCTCTTAAAAGTAAGAAAGTTTGCATGCGAAAATTCTGCTAAAGATGACATACATGGTTTTGAACATGTCGAACGAGTATTAAAAATAAGTTCAGAAATAGGGGCTGCCTTAAACGCAAATTTACTGGTAATTAAGATTGCTGTTTTACTCCATGATGTAGGGAGATATCTTAAAAAAGAGGAAACCTCAAAAAATCATGCTGAGATATCAGCTGAAATCGCTGAAAATTTCATTAATAAAAACAAATTTAATATTGCTAGTGAAGATGTTGAAAACATTGTACAATGTATTCGTTCTCATTCTTTTTCTAATGACTTGAAACCTAAAACTCTCGAAGCTAAAATTTTACATGACTCGGATAAATTGGATGCACTAGGAGCTATTGGGCTATATAGGACAATAGGCTTCACAATTAAAAATAACGGAAGAATCGAAGAAGTAATTAGTCATTTGGAAAATAAAATTTTAAAATTGAAAGATTTGGTATATCTAGATTATTCAAAGCAAATGGCAGAAAAAAGACATGAACTCATCTTAGACTTCTACAATAAAATAAAAGAAGAAAAATGAAATCTAAAATTAGAATATTAATCTTTAATTTCTTTTTTAATAATTTATTCTAAAACATAGGGCTCATTGCTCTTACAATCCCAATAATCTTAGAACAGTAAATGAAAGAAATTGTGTGTAAGATAAAATTTCGGGATCGTGTTCTATAATGATAGTTTTTGAACTAGTTGATCTAGAAGTGTTTCTTTTATTTTATCCATTCTCATTCAATACCAATTTTATTTTGAATTTGGATTTAATTTAATACCACAATCAAAACATTCAGCATCGTGAACGCAGATCTCTCCACCACAATCCGGACATTGATATAACTTTTCTTTTTCTTGAATCCATTGTTCAAATCCAACCTCTTGAAGGCTCTTCAGATTCTTAACCAGACTCACACCA
>JAUWNA010000026.1 GCA_030612905.1 Promethearchaeota archaeon | reverse complement strand
TTTGCTTAATTAAATCAAAAAGATGGGATGCTCGAACATCATCGATAATAATTAAAATTACTTGATTAACTAAACTATTTCGAGGCATAATAAATTTAAAGATATTATTTTAGTGAATAAATTCGCAATACATTAATAATTTATTTTTACTGGAGTATGATTATGGTTACTTTTATTCAAACGTGATTCCAAAAAGTTTTTGATGTTTAAAATATTTAGTAAGACAAATGAGTGAAGCAATTGAAATAAATTTTATTGTGGGAATCTTAGGGGATAATTTTGACATTAATAATCTAATAGGACAAGCGTTAGGTTCCCCAGGAACAAAGTCAGATATTCTATTTTACAATCGCTTGGATGTAAGCCTAAATCAAGTGTTTTGTGGTTTAACTCCAATCGACTATCCCGAAAAAATTAAACCGCTTTTACAAACTTTAGCCATATCTAACATCCATATTCTTGCTATAGATTTAAATGTGGAGTTAAATTCCTCTATTGGAGAAATATTAGTTGGGATGGATTTATTTTACCACCTTTTTAAAACTAAAGCTTTAATAGTGATAGCTGGGATAAATTCGAAAACGGAGTGGAAGCTGCCTGAGACAAGAAAGAAACTCGAAGCAATTTTGGAGAGCACCAGCTTGAAAGATACAGAAATATTCGAGTTAAAAATCAAAGAGGATTACGAAAATTTAAAGAAGAAAATTATTGATCTTGGAATTAAACTTCTGGAAAAAGAGCCAAATTCTGGAGAAAATACTAAAATACTCATTGATCACGTGTTTCCAGTCAAGGGAATAGGAACGGTGATACTTGGAATTGTAAAGCAAGGAAAGGTTCAAAGTGGCCAAATGCTCGAAATAGTAGGTTATGAAGCAGCCGTAAAAAAAGTAATAATTCGAAGCATACAGAAACACGATAGAACCTTTAAGGTTGCCTACGAGGGCGATAGAGTCGGTCTTGCTTTAAAAGGAAATATCTCACCCCACGATGTTAGTCGAGATAATCTTTTAGTTAGCCCTGGAGTTTTTAAACAAGAACTTGAAATAAATGCTAAGGTTTTTATAAATCAATATTATGCGCCCAAAGGGGGAATAATAAAACCCGGCGACGGAGTTCAGTATTACGGTTTAGTAGGCTTAAAATTATCTCCTCTCAAATTTATTGAAGGTCAAGAATTAACTCCCGGTAAGAGTGGAATCGTTAAGATTCTTTTTGATAAAACAGTAGTTCACGACGACGAGGGACTCAAAGGAATTATTACAGAGTTAAATCGCTTTAATAATAAGCTACGCATTGTAGGATATTTTTTGCAAATCGAGGACTAAGAATTTAAGTAAGTTTTATATTAATTAAATTTTAAATTTTCTAAAATTTTTTTCATGAGTTTATACAATACTCCTTCTTCGAACGATTCTGTAACGACTACTAGTGATTTAAGATTTAAATTAGGAGCATCAAGCGGTGCCATTAGCATTCTGAGTATTTTGTCGTCTATATTTATTAAATGTGTATCTCCGTCATTTAGAATTATCTTTTTTTTCTTTTGAGTTAAATGGTAAAGGATTCGATAAGACTCATAAATTAAATTAATATTGAAATCATTAGATTTTGATTGAACAATTATACCATTATTATAATCTGTAATATAACAGATCGATTTCGAAAAATCCCTCACGCTAGCGTCAAGAGTCTTTTTAAGAGATAAAGTTTTCTCGGAAAATCTGCTAAGAATTTCAGAAAAAGCATTATGGACACTATAAATATAATCTTCAGCTATACTTGTAAAATAAAGTAAAGATTTTATTGGCAAGTTGACGATATTCTGAATTTGGTATGTAAGTATTTTAACATTATTTCTTATAGCCTCTGGAATAAGATCGATTTTATGAAAAATAATCATCAGTTTAGCTTCTTTATTAATCCTTCTGATAATTTCATGTACTTCTTTAATCTCATCAGCGATATCCTGTGAATTACTTTGCCAATTATTATAATCAAAAATATAAATAACAGCAGCGGTATTTCCAAAAGCGATAATTTGTTCTGACTCTTCTTTCAGCAGATTATCTAATTCTTGTCCTGAAGTATCAAAAATGCTTAACTCTAAATCTAACCAGGAATAATTCGATGTTTCAATCCCACGAGTTGGCTCGAGAGAATGATGCAATAGCTCGCTGGGATCCTCTCCTTCGAAAATAATCTTTTTTAAAGTAGATTTTCCTACTCCCGCTCTTCCTAATAATAATAGTTTTCGTGCCATAATAGATTCTCTTGTTATTTTTTAGACTTTCATTAATCAAATAGGATATTCCAATAGTTAAGCAGTGACAATTTTTATATTTAAATTTAAAGAAAAAATAAATTGATAAATATTCATTAATTAAAAGTTTTAATAAGTCCGAAGAGCTAATTATAAACAACAAAATGCATATTGAAGACTAATAATTTGATAATGGAAACTGTTCACAAATTTTTTTTTAAGAATTCTTCTGATATGAGTGAAGTGAAATCAGATACAATTGATTTGGTAATAACTTCGCCCCCTTACCCTATGATAGAAATGTGGGATGCTTTATTTTCAACATTAAACGAAGACATCCAACAATCCCTTCTAGAGGGAGACGGTAATAGCGCTTTTAATCTTATGCATGAAGAATTAGAAAAGATTTGGAATGAAGTTAAGAGAGTGGTAAAACCTGGGGGAATTGTATGTATTAATGTTGGAGATGCTACAAGAAATATTAATAAAAATTTTCAACTATTTACTAACCATGTTAGAATAACCACTTTTTTTCAAAACAGTGGATTTATAGTTTTACCATGCATTCTATGGAGAAAACCAACAAATAGTCCTAATAAATTCTTAGGGTCAGGTATGTTACCAACAAATGCATATATAACCCTTGAACACGAGTATATATTAATTTTTAGAAAAGGGGATAAAAAAAGGAAGCTATCTCCAGGGTTTGAGCTTAGATATAATAGTGCTTATTTTTGGGAAGAAAGAAATAAATGGTTTTCAGATTTGTGGGCAGATATTAGAGGGACATCCCAAAAATTGAATATTTTAAATGGAAATAAAAAAAAAATAAGAGAAAGATCAGCAGCTTTTCCTTTAAAACTACCATATAGATTGATTAATATGTTTTCTATTTATGGAGACACAGTTTTAGATCCTTTTTGGGGGACAGGTACAACGACTTTCGCTGCGATGGTTTCTGGGAGAAATTCTATAGGATACGAGATTAATCCTGAATTTTTAGAAGGCTTTAAACTCAATCTTAAAGAGCTAAAAAATACAACTCAATCGATTAACGATAACCGAATTAAAAGTCATATTGAATTTATGGAAAGTTATAAGAAATCAGGAAAGGAACCTAAATATCAGGCGAATAATTATAAGTTTCCTGTTATTACAAAACAAGAAATTGAAATTTTGTTATTTTCCATAAAAAATTATAGCGAAAATGGAAATAAATTTACTGTAGATTATAGTAAATTTGAGTTTGAGCAAACAAATAATTGATATGGTCAAACATCGAATATCTATCCTTAAATTAATTCTATAATCAATAATTCAATTATAGCAAATCCCAACTCTCGCGGAGCATTCATCAAATAACTTCCCTAATCGGGCTTTTTTATTTGAATCATCAAATAGGACTTATTCGTTACAATCAACTGATTTTTGGAGATTGATTTTAATGAAAGCTTCTTCTTGTATGTTTCTTTGCTCTGATTTTACCGATCTGTTTACTTGCGACAAAAATTTCATCGCGTTAGTTTTACCTTCGTTAATGTTTTCAATTAATTCTTCTTTGCTTAAAGCTCCAGAAATAACTAGCGCCGTTTGAAACGATTGGTCTGGTTTTAAAGTTTTGAACTCAATTTGCAAAGCCGATAAGATTTCTCCAGCTTCTTTATGTAAAGTATTTGACAGATTCAATCTTTCATTATTTATTTTAAAGTCTTTCGTTAAACAAGTTTCGTAATTCGTCGATTTTGATATGGGAGAAAAGCCAGCATATAAGCCTGTATGATCGTATTGGTAAAGAATGTCGTTTTCTTCGTCATAACCAGATAAATCGTTATCGAAACCTTCTAATCCGTTGATGTCAAAATCAAATACAAAGTACATTGAGAAGTCAATTAAGCTGAAATCGGAAATATTCTTTAACGTGAAAAATGTGTTGACATAAGGAACTTTTGGACGATTAAAGACATCAATATATAACCTAATCGAAGAATGTTCTTTTTTAAATGGAATCGGTTGAATTTTCTTTTCTCTTATTAATATTTTTAAGTATTCTTTTATGTCAAAATCTAGCGTTATACGGTCGATCACAGTTCCTGTCCGGCTGTTAACCATTTTATAGATCGGCGTTGGCTCAATATTTTTCAACACAACAGGAATAGTACCGATTTTTTTGCCTATCAATTTAAAACTGAACCATGGCCCGGCAAACTGCTGTTCTGTTAAAAAGAGCAAATACTTTCCCTTATATGTCAATTCTTTTATCGAAAATCCCATTAAATAGCCTGACTGATTTCAAGTAGCCAAAATATCGTTGAATAGAACCTTTAATACTATTTTTTTATAACCTCCTTTATTTATTTCTAAATTAATATTTAACAAACTTGATGCTAGTTTTACAATAATAAGAATATATACGAAAATTAAAAAAGTTTCTAGCGATTAATCTATGCTTTTTCAATAAATCTGTAGGCAATGTAAAGGAAAGCCTCGTTGACATTTTCGCCTGTTCGGGCAGATGTTAAAATGTGGTGGAAACCTAATTGCTTAGCAACAACCTTTATCTCTTCTTCGCTAATTACTATTTCCTCTTGTAAATCCGATTTATTTCCAACTATCACGACGGGTATCTCTCTCGATACAGAAGTTTTAATGTCCTTATACCATTTCTTAACGCTTTCTAGATTATTTGGGCGGGTTCTGTCAATCACAATAAAAGCTGCGCTTGCCCCTTCGTAAAATCTTTGTCTATAAGGTGCCATTGAGCCTATTTGACCTCCAATATCCCATAGGACGAAATTAATGCTTGTATCTTCGTCCATTACAACGGATTTTTTAGAAATCTCAACGCCAATTGTTGAGATATATTTGTCATTGAATTCATTTTCGACAAATCTCTTAATCAAAGAAGTTTTTCCAACTTTGAAATCGCCATTTAAAATAAGTTTGGCCGTAAATTGACCCTTCGGTAGCTTACCTTCTCTTCTTTTTGATAAAACCCGGATAATTTCGGGTATATCTGTAGACACATTATCGAAACCATCAAGAATCAATTCAACCTTACCTGCAATATATTCCGAATAAATCCTTAGTTCAGTATTTGATGTAGTTGGATCAGCGATCGTAGTCAATATACAATGTGGCCCCATGGAACAATACGCAAATTTTTTATCTTGCATTGAGGTTATATTAAAAAAATTGCTCTGGGTTTTATATTCACTTTTAATTCTATCAATGTAGATATCAAGAAATGCTGAAATTGCTCCAATTACTATATTAGATTCGTGACCTCCTTTCTCTTTACTTTCTGAGGCGATGATAAAACCGTCTCTATCGCAAATTGTCACCGCTGCAGCACCATCTACATCGAACATATATTTTTCTAATAATGATTGAATTAAATCAATATTTGGCAGATCTTCCATAGAATTCAACTTTGTTGGTAGCTTTCTTAAAATTATATTAGTTTTAAAAAATATAAATATAGCTATTAGATAATTGTTACAAGAAGTTATTTTTAAACTCTGAGTATCTCCATGACATAAACTTATTTATTTTTAAATTTGCATTGATTTTTGTAGAATGGAAGAAAATTTTTTAAAGCATGAGGAAAACATAGCAAAAATTCTAAACCATGTAGTTTCCCTATGCAAACAAACAGATCTTACTGACTTAGCAAAAAAAGGAGAACAAGTTCTAAAGAATTACGACAAAGCAAAAACGTTACGAAAATAATTTAACGGTTCAGAATTATTTTTTGTCGATTCTTAAGGAAGAACTCTCGTTATATTCCAAAAACAATATGTTTAGAGTTATATCACAATAATATTCTTCTTTTTATTCGAAATGTTTCTTCTATCTTTTATGATAGACAATATAGATTTGGAAAACGACTTGTTTGAAGATAAGCAAATTGAAAAAATTTTATATAGAGCTGTGGATCTCTTTAAAAAAACGGGGCTAACTGATCTGGCAGAAAAATGGGACAGAATTTTAAAAACATATGTAGCAAAAAGAGAATTAGTTTAGTATTTATTTTCTTTTTTACTCATTTTAAATATATATCAAATTTTTTAGAAGCATGAACAATTATAAATTCTTCAAAACATCAGATATATAATTACGTTGCTCATTTGTTATCCGATAGAGATCGAAAACAAGTGAATTAATTTTATTTTGTAAATTAATATATTCTTCTGTATCAAATTTATCTAATTTCAAGATGGTTCTGACGAGGATTATAATTTCTCTTGATTTTTTCTTTTCAATATCAATTTCAGGAACTACTATAGGCATACTTTTTAAATTCTCTATAAGAATCCTTGGGAATAGTTTTTTATAAGAGCCAAATGATTTAATAAAGTAAAACGCTAATAATTGCGAATTTAAAAGCCCTAGAAGGTAATAATTATTAAATTCTGCAATAGGGGATTTAAGTATTTTTAAGTTGTAAAGTGATTGCGAAGTCAATGAACCCTTATCATAAGTAGCACATATTAAGCTATTTTGTGCTAATTGTCTTACTATTACGCGATTTTTGTAGCGATTTAACTCCTTGTAATTAATGCCTTGTTTAGTTGTGTTAATATATTTTAATTCCTTTACTTGATATCGATTAATAGAATAGAGAAATGGTTTATAATTTTTTTTTTGATCGTCTTTACTACTTTTTCTTATTATACTTTCTATAGAATCATTATTTAATTCTGATTTACATTCTTTGCAAATATAATTATTATTTGGAAGAGGAAAATATTTATTACAAGTATTACAGAATATAACCTTTCCATTTTTACCTAATTCAACGCCCCTCCATATATCTATTTTAAAATTTGGTTTAATCTCTAAATCATTTAATTCTGGAAAATTTAAGGTTAAAAACTCGATAATTTCTCTATCTTGTTCATTTAAATTAATTAGAAATCGATAATTCCATTTTTCAATTAAATTTTGGAGAATTACATTATCAGCTTGAGATTGATCTAATGAAAATTTTAATATAATTTGATTATTTTTCCTCTTGATTTCATCTGATTCTTTTTCTAAAGTAATTACGATATTTGAAACGACGGGTTCATCGAATTGTGGGCCACTATAATAAATCTCCCTTATTTTAGTTGAGTTATATATATATTTCCTAAGAATCCTACGATTTGATAGTGCGAGTAGAGAATCAGGGATTATATAACCAAGTAAACCATTTAGCTTTAATATATGAATTCCTATTTCCATAAACAGTTGATAGAAGTCATATTGACCCTTATTTGTTTCCAAAGGGAGTTTTTCAATCAATTTTCTATAATCATATGGAATTGCTCGAATAAATAAATATGGGGGATTTCCGACTACATAGTCGTATTTATCATTAAAATTAAATTGGAGAGTATCTTTATTGAGAATATTAAATACGGGAATTTGGTAATCTTTATCTGATTCTAAAATAATTGTCACTAGTTCGAAAAGCGTATAATAAAAGTTGATTTGGCATAATATACAAGCAATTGGGTTTATATCCATACCAGAGATATTCGATTTAATTTTGTTGATAATTTCCATTGCTTGTTTAGGAGTTAACTCTGAATTTTCTTTCAATTTAATATGCTTTCTTATTTTTTCTAAGAGAACCTTTACAGCTCTAATTAAAAAACTCCCTGAACCACAACTTAAATCAATTAATTTTTTATTATCAATATCTTGCCGTTCTGTATATCCCACTCTCTTTAGTATGTAATCAACGATTTGAATGGGGGTGTAAAACTCACCCATTGTTTTTCTTTGGGAATAAGGAATAATCTTTTCGTAAGATTTAGCTAGGATATCCAAATCATGAATTTCTTTGGATTCAATCTCAGTTAAATTTTTAACCATATTATGGATGAAATCGTTTACTACATTATCTTTTAAATCGATTCCATATCGTTTTATTAAGTTTGAAATTATTCCCTTATCTATTAGGAATTTTTGAAAATCGCTCATAAAGTTCGGCTTTAGGTATTATAAATCAAATTATATTTCATCAATATTTCTTATTTAACCAGAATAAAGTTTAATATTTATTATTTAAATTAGAGTTCTTTAAAAATATAGAAATCACTATTCACATAAAACTTCTTATAGGTTGTTGAACCAATATTTATATAAAAATATTCAATATCTTCTTTGACACATAAGGAAGAAATTAAAAATAACAAAGAAATCCCTTAAAATTAATGATTGCCAGCATATTTATTACCACTTACTTTACGATTTGTTTTATTGGTTTAATTTACGGATTACTTCATAGAGAAGATTACAAGCTTGAAGTAGATTTTTTTATTGTAATTATGGTATATGTAGTCAGTGAAAGTATTTACTTCATTTTATTTAATCTATCAGTTGAGACCTTTTTTGACGTAAATTCAGCCTTGATATTGTGGAATGTATCAATCTTTGCTAGAATAATATCAATTGGGATATGGTCTGCTATTCATACTACTGAATTAAACAAATCTAGCCGAGTTAGATTTTTACCAGTTATGATATATATCTTATTAGGAGGGATTATCCTTAGCTTATTGTTCAATCCTGTTTCGTTTTTAGTTACCCAGACGGGATTTGAATACTACTACTTTTTCAGTAACCTTCCCTTATTAATTTCGATTGTTATATTCAATGGGTTAGTTGTAGTTATTTCCTGGATTACACAAATAAAAGGATACAAGGAGATTAACGACAGAAAGTTAAGTAATTTCTATTTCTTATTCGTATTTCTCTTAAGCTTAAAAATTTTATGGTATACTCTCTATATACTAACTCTAAATTCATTTTTTAAAGTTCTACATCAAATGTTTTACATTATTTTTATGGGATTTATAGTCTTTCTTGTAGTTAAGAAACCAAATGTGCTCGTAGTTTTCACTAATAAAATATACGATTTTATAATTTTTCATAAATCTGGCATTTTACTATATTCTTTCAATTTTGAAAAACAATCAGAAGTTGATGAATCGCTTTTAAAAGGAAGCATACTAATTGGAATTAATCACATTTTAGCTAATTTATCGAACGTAGAAAATCAGATCACGCTTATTAAGATGAGCGATCGAGCGATTGTTTTTAACTATAACAACCAATTAGGTTATGCCGTTTTATTAATCGCAAAGCACAAGAATAAAATACTCGAAAACGCGGTAGATAATTTTACGAAGAAATTTGCCGAAATCAATAAAAATAGCTTAAAAAAGCTAGGTGGCCTAATTGATGTTTCAACTTTTAAAAATGCTAATGATTTAATCGAAGAATATTTTAGCCATTATTTAATTAGAAAATAAGTAAAGTACCTACATTTCTACATAGAATTGTATCGAAATTTATATTTTTAAAAGATTTTCTCATATTTTTTTAGAAATTCCTTCAGTAATTCTTAAAAACCAATAATTCTTCTCTATTTATAAGAATATTTTTTGATATTTCCAAGAAATCTCATAGTTTTTCTCGTTTAAATTTTAAACTATTGCAAATTATGAATTACACTACTTCCATATCGCTCATCATTGGCTATATTATTATATTATGTTTAAGTGTTATAACAATAATTCACATCATCCGATACCGAAAGAAATATGGAACGGAACTAATAGCTTTTTTACTTGCGGCATCAGTTCTTACCGGAGGTATTATTTTTTCAACATTGTTCGTCTTTTCAGTTACTTTTTTCATTAGCTATGAAATCAATGTTTTATTCTGGAAACTATCTCTTGTATCTGGGGTTATTTCATTAGTAATATCTTCATTTATATATTCTTTTTATAACGAATATAAAAAAATTAAACCTTTTCCATTTTTGTACTACGCGCTCCTTCTTGGTATGTTGATTGGAGCTTTACTAGGTCCTGATTCAATCGAATTAGTTCTTGATATTCCCCCTCCTTCGTCGTTTTCAGTTATAGATCCGGCTCTAATTAATTTTCGCTTTAACTTTATAACTGGCGCAATAATTATATTGTTGCAAAGTTTAATCACGATTTATTATCTTTATATTGCTTCATTAATTAATATCAGATCAAAAAAAAAGGAAGAAAGTTTGCCTTTAATATTAAATACCATTGTTTTTACGATTCCTATTTTAATGAATATTTATTATGTAATATTACAACAGACCGTCTTTAGAGAGTTATACATAACTCTTATTTGGATAACATACTTTGCCGTTAATTTCATGCTAATTAATAAGCCAGAGATGTTTTTCGTTTTACCAAATAGAATTTATTCAATTAATATTTATCACAAATCAGGCATCTTACTATATTCTTTTAATTTTGATAAAAAATCAGATAATAAAGATGAATCACCCATCTGGGGGAATATTCTTATAGGCCTAAATCATATTCTCAGCGAGTTTATTGGTAAAAAAGATAAAATTGATGTCATCCAAACAAAAAAGACGGATATCGTTGTTAGGTATGAAATTGACTATGGTTACGCTCTGGTAGTTATCACTAATAAAAAAAATAGTATAATAGAAGACCTTATGCTAAACTTTTCGATTGAATTTAAAAGAAAATATGAGGATGAGTTAATCGATCTTCAAGATATAAATCGGTTAATTGACGTTTCAGAATTCAGCGGCGCAAAAGAAATGGTTGAAAAAAACTTTCAATTGTATTTATAATCCAGAACATTCAAGAAATATTGAAATTACTAAATCATAGATATCTAAACATTTTTTAATAGGTGTAACTATAGGATTCATAAAGAAGTTATAATTCAATTTAAAAACATTAAGATTTAACAATTTCATAAAATGGAGCAATTAGAAATTCAAGATAAAGAATGGGCGAACGATTGGAAGGTTATCGTAGAAGTTTTTAACACAATAGATCACCTTAAAGGATTATTTGAAAGTTTTGATGTACCATACTTAAGAGAAATACAACAAAAAGTTTTAATTTTAAATCTTGAAAAGTATGCCTGGTCTTTGCAAAATTATATTATAGAGAAATATTCTAGAGCGTAAAGCACGATATCCCCTTTCTATTTAACTTTTCTTAGTTTAAAGAGATATATTGTAATATAATTACATATAATTATAAATTAAAATAAGTAGATTATACTAAATTTATTATTTAATTTTGAAATGGTCTAAAATTGCTTATTTTTATATGCGAAAGAATCTAATACCTTATATAAATTTTAAAAATAAACAATAAAATAATTAAATTATTGGTTTTAAAAAGATGAATCAAAATAAAGATAGAAGTACTCAAGGATTTGGGGCTCTACAAAAGTGGAGTTTCGGGTCAATTTCGTTTCGTTACCAGGTACGGATGTATCAATTTAGGAAAAGTAAATTAAAAATTCATAACTTTTAATTTGATTTTCTTTTTATATATTTTTTAACTAAGTCTAGTAAATTTATTTTCAACATAGCGTATAAGAAGATTACCATAACATATAATGAGATTACGCTAAGAATCCAACTTTCTCC
>JAUWNA010000232.1 GCA_030612905.1 Promethearchaeota archaeon | reverse complement strand
CAACTGGCAGTTGCTTTACTTATATCTTTATTATTTCAATTCGTTATCCCCTTATCTTGGCAACCGTTGGACGCGTATGAAAGTGGTTATGACATAAAACATGGCGATCCTGGGACTAATTTAGTATTCTTTACGATTAGTCAATGGTATTTTTCGTTTTCTATTGTATGGTTTTTGCGTCGTGATAATAAATACATAAATCACTTTATCCTTTATTCGATTTTTCCTTTAAGCTTAATAGTTGTATTGGAATTTAGCGTATTGGGACTTTATTACGATTATGTCCATATTTTTCCATTAATAATTGCGTTTTATATCACATGGGAAAAACGGGATAGTTTAATATCGCATTATATAATCTATTATACAATTTTTTTAACTAGTTGGGTCTTTACGGTATATTTTTTAAAATTAGCATATTATGGGGCTCCACTGTTGACATTTTTTTTAAACTGGAGTGTCAATACATTGCTTAACATAGGCTACAATTTCTTCGTTATATATTTAAAAAAAAGAGTAGAAAGTCCTAATTAGACAATTTTCGAACCACAGAATTCGCAAAATCTAAGATTTTTAGAATCTTTCATGGAAGCCCCGCAAGTAGGGCAAAAGTTTGGCTTTTTTGGAGTGGGAGCGCCCTTTTGAAAGACTTCATATTCAGCGACTATTTTATCTTCTTTTATTGCCGGGAATTCATAACCACAAATATCGCAATATTTATTGTTTCTATGCATATAAATATTGCAATTAGGACATTTACTTATTAATTTCAAGCCACAATTGCGACAATACTCTGTGTAAACGCTAGTTGGATAGTTGCAACGCGGACAATTCTTTTTTGATTCTCCCGAATAACGATAGACAACAATGCCTATTATAACGAGGATTATTACGGGAATTACGACAAGTAGCAAAAGGTTGATTCCAATGAAAAAGATTGCGATCATTAAAAAAACGACTACTAAAAAAGTAACTAAAACACTCAATACGGAGATTCTTTTACGCTTGAATTGTTGAAAGCTCATTTAATATTACTCTAATTGTACTTTGAAATATTTTCTAATGTTTTAAAGAATTCATTGTTTTAATATTGATTCTTTTTCATCTTGTTTTGTTTTGCAATATGGACAAATCTTAGTATTGCTATCAATTTTTTCTCCACATGCAAAACACATATTTTTGCTTTCCCCGTATTGGATTTTACTATCTACAGCTCTTGTGGTTTTTCTTGCTTTATCTGTAATATTATTTTTTGTCATAATAAGCTCAAATTGATGCAATTATTTTATGATCTTCAATTAATATTATTTAGACAAAATCTATAAAAAAAATGGAGTCCAATTTTTATTTTTTCAGTACTAAAAAATTCGTGATAATAACAAAATTTAAGTGCTTAAAACGACTTTAGAATAATACAGAACGCCTTTAATAAAATTAAGTAAAAAAAATAACTATAAAGAGATTTATGAAAAATGCCAGGAAGTCATGGTAGTTTAACAAAAGCTGGAAAGGTTAAACAGCAAACACCAAAGATACGAAGAACTGGAGTAAACTCAAGGAAGAAAAAGCCTCCAAGAATGAGATTTCGCGATCTTTATATACAGAGAGTTGAGAAAGGGGAATACGCTGGACAGCGTGAATCTATAGGTGCTAAACGAGCATCCTACAAACGTTAATCTAATTTTTTAATATTTTTAACCTAACACTCCAATCTTCTTTAATTGGTTAATTAAAATTTGGCTTTGTTTATAATAGTGTGTTGAGTTATTACTATCATTAGCTAGTATGTCAAAATAATCACACATTAGCAAATTCCATCGAATTGCTCTACGGATTCCTGATATTTTTTTTAAGTCAAGATAAAGTCGCTTTTCGATTTTTTTCATTAAATATAGCGATTTTTTTGAATCTACCCTGTGATGAATATAGAACTCGGCTAATTCTAAAACTAAATCAAATAAAATGGAAGAGTTTTTCTTCTCGTCATAATCTAAACCGACCGCCTCTATGCCAGTGCGTAACGATTTTTGAGCTTGGGATAAATTATCTTTCGATTTATAGTATTGGGCTCGCTTGAGATGATAACTTAGCTTTACTTTAATCGAACTATTTCCTAATTGAAAAGCTTTCTTGAAATAATTTTTAGCCTGAGCTAATTTATTCTGTTTCAAATTTATTAATCCCAAGTATAAGTAAGCCATACCAAGGAATTCATCTTTATCAGGAATTGTTTCTTCTTTTTCCAAGAAATTGACGATAATATTAAAGTGAGACAAGGCTTCATCAAATTTTTCAGTTTTATAAAACCACTTTCCTAAATAATATTGTATTTTCATTGTATAATCTATTGGTACTTCTCCAGATTTAGCAACTCCCATCGCACTTTGTAAATAATTGAGCGCAATTTCATCTTGATTTAGTAATGAGGCTATTTTTCTTAATTTTAATAATATTGAGACTACAATTTTCTTTTGACGGTTTTTATTGAAAATTTTTAAAGAGTTATTTAACAATAGTGTGGCCTCGTCAAACCTATAATTCTTTATTAAATTTTCTGCGTCTGTATAGTAATTAATTGATTCGATCAGTTCAAAATTAGTAGGTGGTGAATTAAATAGGTCATTGTGAATTTGATATAATTCTCCTTTTGATAATGTGCTTTCGTAATGTAATGCTGAAAATGGAAAGTTATTTCTTTCTAACTCAAATCCTTTTGACTCTAATTCTCTTTCAGGGTTAAATTTTACATAGTCATTTTGATTAATTTCTGCTAAACTTATTATTTCTAATATAGAATTCAACATCATTCTGGAAAACTTAATCCAATTTTCAATGTACATTTCTAGCTTAAACTCAGTATCGTTAAACAAAGATCTTAAAATGTACGGTGAATAACAATCGAAAGAAGTTCTGATAAAAAATTTATGATATTCCAAATCCTTAAAAAACGTGAAAAAACCTTTTTCTAATATGAAAAACTCATCAAATTTTTCTTCATTTGAAAAAAATAGCGTCTCAGAAGCTCGAAGTTTAGGAACTCCATCTCTCAATTCCCACGGAAGTTTAAATGTAGGTTTCAATCTAATGTTTTTCAAAGCGTTTACTATTTTATTTATATTCTCCCCGTCAAATTGTTGGAACTTATCGCGTTTATTCATTAAAGATATGCGTATACGATTTAACCACGTACTATCGATCTCGTCGGTTATTGGTTCAGGCATTAACAGATTTAATATATCAAGTAAGTCGTTCTCCTTACCTTTTATGGGAAAATTATGCTCTAAAGTAACTTGAAGGGCTAAATCTCGGAGCATTTTCATTAAAAAAAGAATAACCTTATAATTATTTTGATTTAAATCCCATAATTTAAAAGCAACGCAAATGCGAAAACTAACTATTTCAAGCGGAAAATTTAACCTTAGAGGAAGCGAAACCGGAAATTTAATTGTAAATAGTATTAATTTATCCTTTTTAACGCTGTACCTGAAATAATTCTCAATAGTTCCATCTATTTTCCAACCATTTCGTTCAATTACTTCTTTTAAATTGTTTAACTCACTAGAAGAAAAGGGTCTTATTGACATAAATTACAATAAAAAAGTATTTTCTTTTAATAAACTAAGAAAAAACTCTATTATTAATTTTTACAAAAATCAAAGCAGAAAGTCACGTCCTTTAGGGCGTGGACGAATGTCTATAAATTATTAAATCAACTATGTTTTCGTAAATAAATAGTACTTAATTAAAATAAACTTAATTTTGGTGTCGCGCTTTGTAAAGCGCATAAAAATATTTAAACGCAAAATCATATTGAACGAACAAATTCTCCATTTGCAAAAAGTTTTGATTATCTTATGACGAACGATAAAAAATATCTCTACTATGGAACGCGAAAAAAGAAGTTCAAAGGTTCTGATTATAATTTCAACTATAGAAATTGCTTAATCAACCCCTCTCTTGATCTCCAACCCCCAGAAAAAGAATGTTTCGCAAATAAAATAACGGATGAGAATTATAAAGCTGTTAAAGTTCGACTATACCCCAACATTTACCAACGAGAGATGTTAAACAAAACTTTTGGTTGCTGTCGTCTTTTATGGAATCAAATGCTAGCGGAAAGAAACGACGCGTACGAATTTCTAAAAAGCGATGAAAAGCAGTTGTACGATTACAAATACAAGACCGAAAAAGAATACAAAATGAAATTTAAATTCATGAAAGAGGTGGACAGTAAAGCGTTACAATCTACTACTCAACATCTAATAGAAGCTTTCAACAATTTTTTTAAAGGTCTAAAGGAAACCCGAAAGGTGGGATTTCCGAAGTTTAAATCAAAGAAAAACAAGCAATCGTACACCACGTATAACATTAACGCAAATATTAAAATTGATTTT
>JAUWNA010000228.1 GCA_030612905.1 Promethearchaeota archaeon | reverse complement strand
TCGAAAGCCTCAATACCTCAACCCTTAACCCTGTTATTAGATAAATACATCTCCTCTTTTTACAATTTTGAAAATCTTGGTTTCCGATTTACTCCTTTTTTCAGACTGAAAAAATTATTTATATTTTTGAATTACTGATTTATAGCTCAAGTTTTATAAAGTCCCAAAAAGTATAAAAAAAAATAGTCTATTATTTAATAAGAAGCAAATTTTAAGCAAATTAATTATTGAGTTGAGGTTAGAATTGGTTAAAAAAATTAAACTAAGGTCTGGTTTAGAGGTTGAATTCGACGAACAAGCGCCCAAAACTCTTTTTGAAATAATAATAAGCGAAGTATTAATTCCAAAATATAAAGAGAATAAAGATTGGAACTTAACTTTAAATATTATTCTAGAGGAAATGAACGAAGTTATCACTAAATATGAATTAGAGCCTAAGTTAAAGTTAGGGCTATTAAATCAAGTTGAAGAGCATTTAGATAAAGATATCGAAGAATTAACCGGTTGTGATAAAATTGAAATACTCTTCTTAAACATGGATGACTACGTAGAGGATATAGAAAAATTAATTTGTGCGGGGAAGAGCAAAGAAAAGCTAAGAACTGATATGGCTAATTTAGTCTTTCCGCTCACGATTTTTGAATTAGGCGAGCTCTTTATTTATTTAGGAAAAAGAGCGTTTCTAAAGTGATTTATTTTTTAATCATTTCTCTTTTTATTACTTGGGCAAAGTGAAAAAAAGTTCGAGTTGATTTAATTCTAGTCTTAGTCGATTAAATAGAGGATACCCCTATCCTCTCCATCATGAATAATTTTTACTTTTCTTCCGTTCAAAGTAGACAAATTTTTTACTGAGAGTTCTATTCCCATGATACATGGGAGCCCAAATTCTCTTGATATAATAGCTAGGTGTGAACCCGCGCTTCCGGTGGTACATATAGTTGCTACCAATTCATTTAAAAGAGGACCTAGTGTCGTTATTCCAGCATCATCAATTAAACATATTTTTCCAGCAGCTTTATCGAATAATTCAATTACATCTTCGAGAGTTGCAATATACGCTAATTCACCAATAACATCGGATTTGGTAGAACACGATAACCCTTCTCCAATCTTTTTCATTAGCTAAATCCCTATATACTTCTTAATTTACTACCACTAATTAGATTTTAATTTTTTGTATATTACTTAAATTTTTTTAAAAAAAGATGATAGAATTTCATAAATATAAATAGAACTAAGTTTAAAGTTAATATTAAAACGAAAGGTTTATGAGGAGATTTGAATGGATATTAAAGCAGCGAATGAATTAATAGCTCGTGCTTCTGAATTAGTAGATTACCAAGTATCACGAAGAGGGCTTTTAGAATCAAAGTTATTTCCTGTAACTGCTTACATTTGCGTTTCTTTTTATGAAGCTTACGACATCTTGTACGATATTTTAAAAAAAGTCTCAGAAAAAACTACTCCCGAAAAAATGGGCAAGGAGAGTAGAAAAATCCTATCAGAGATTCATGCTTTAAGTATTTTTTATATTCCACTGTATTATATGGTAGGACGGATGGGTGAAATACAAAGGAATGGCGGAGATCCTAAAAGTGAAACCCAAGAAAAAAGGGAACAGACTATATTTGTCCTCGATTTCTGGAAACGATTAGCAACTTCATATTTTCCTGAAGGAAAATTATCAGTATACGATTCTAACAAACAAAATATTGCCATAAATCAATCTGATATTGATTGGGCTAAAAATCAAATTATTGATATACCAAAAGAAGAAGCTATAAATATCAAAAGATCAATGGCGAATCTTGAAGTTGTGTCATTTCTTGACGAGTGCGAGGCTAGGGCTAAAATTTGCGACCATGGCCCGTATCAAATTAATGAAAACGAAGTCTTGATATTTAGAGAAATATCACATCTCTATGATGGTGGTAAACCTCATTTTCCTTGGTCTGAGACGGATGCTATATCTCCCTTTAATAACGTTGCTTTTGTTTTTCGATTAAAAGATGTAGAAGCTAAATTTGATGATTTTGCTACTTTAGAATCTGTTCCTGCAGATTTTATTGATAATATAACTGGAGTTGCACTGTTAACTAAAGAGGGGAATAACATTAAACCACTAGATTTAGACATATTAGATTCCTTTAACGCTTATTCAGTAAATGCCAATAAAGAATTATTTTTAAAATTTGCTAAATGGGATAGAAAACAAAGATTAATTGCGGGGGCTTACGCATATTGTTACGGATACGCGAGGTATACTAATTTCGCTAGAGTTACTGAGGAGATTAATTGGGAACTTACTGAAAGAATAATGGATAAATACATACCAATCTTTATGGAAAGTGATTTCGATCCGGGAATTCCGAGATTATTAAGAAGTAGAGCAAAAAAAAAGAGAGAAGGTCCGTCCCTTTATTTACTACCACAAGATTGATTTACATGGATATTAACGAGAAAGGTTCTACTTTGGTTGAAGTTGACGAATTACTTCATCAACCTTCGAGTGAACTAAAATGGAGGGAATCTTATTATTTTAATTGGGCAGATCTGAAAAATAAAATTTCGGGATTCTCAACAATAGGGATAGTTCCCCATGAAAATAGGAGAGAATTTGTATTCTTATTATTCTTAGAAGAGCGAAATGAAGTATATTATAAAGAACCACCATTACAGGAATACGATAGCGATATCAATTCTATGTTACGAGATAAGAAACTCTCATACACGCTTGTTAAACCCTTTAAAAAATGGAAAATAAGTTATAAATCGCGAAAATTAAAGTTTGATATAACCTTTGAAACCAGATTTCCAACTTTTAATTTCGGTAAAGATTCTTCTAAATCTTGGCACCAGCATTTTGAATCGTCAGGAGTAATCACCGGCAAATTAATTAGAAAAGACGGAGAGGTTACTAATATCACGGGGTTTGGTCAGCGCGATAAGAGTTGGGGTTTTCGAGACTGGCATCAGTTTGATAAATGGTACGCAGGTCATTTCCAATTCAAAGACTGGTCATGCGCATTTCGAAAAGATTATATTAAAAATCGAATAGATTTATCAGGTCATACTTCGAATAAAAAAGGAAATATATCATTATCCAATTTGGAAATCAAGACTTTAAACGACTCTGATCAGTTTAAAAGTCCACTTACAACAACTTATAAATTTACGGATGCAACTGACATAGAATATATAATCAAAGCAGAGCGATTCGGAAAGAATTCGTTTATTCGTTTTGTTAGAAGTTTCCCTGGGGGATATACGGAATTATTTGAACAAATGGCCATGATAAAGGATTTAAAAACGGGAGAGATTGGTGTTGGTATGATGGAACACTTAAGAACTTTTAAAACAGAATAAAGAAATAGATTTATATAGTAAAAAGTCGAATTTCTATTAATTAGAAAATTAATGAAATAGTAATTAAACATTATTTAATCAAAAGGGATGTGATTAACGATTTGTGATTGGTGTTTGTCCCATGGGGCAGGTAAAAAATGGTATATGAATGCCCGAAATTACTCCAATGAGCTTGCCGAAGAATATAATATGAAAGAATATTTAACCGAGCAATGGATGAATTTTGAACAAGTTTTTATAAGAAAAATAATGGGTTTTTCATCTAAAGACTTAGGGTATAAGTTGAAAATGCCAATAATTGGTAAAATTCTCCGTTGGAAAGCTGAGAAGATGATCCATAGTGAGAAGAAAAATAGAAACCCTGTAAGGGCTGATGGTCATTTTGGGCAGGTGATTCCGTTAGAAGACGCTCAGATCATTATGTCAGAACTAGCTGCTGAACCAATAATCCTTAATTATTGTATGTGTCGCTGGATGCAGAGGAAAAATAAAGAAGCAGTATGTATAAATTTCGGTGTGCTTTCGGAAGTCTTAGAGAAATTACCGCGCTTTATTCCAAAAGATCGAGTTGTAAGGATAGATCGCGAGACCGCGATGGAAAAATTAGAAGAATTTAATAAAAAAGGATATATTTCTAGTGTCTGGTTTCAGCCAGTACCATACATTAACGCCATTTGTTCTTGCGAAAGTCCAGAATGTGGTGGACTTACTCTTAGAAACAATTTTGATTTAAACGCTATGTATAAAGCAGAATATATCATCCAATTAGATCAAGATAAGTGTCAAGGGTGTAAGTCGTGTGTTGCTACGTGTCAATTTAGTGCTATTCGTTTTATCCCTTCGATGAACAGAGTTATCATAGATTACGATAAATGTTTTGGTTGTGGTATATGTAGACATGCTTGTAAGCATGATGCCTTAAAATTAATACCCAGAGAGGAGTATCCTGGATTTGATGGATCTTATTAGGTGATATTATGAGCAAAGCAAAGAAAAAGAAAAAGAGAAGAACTAAGATAAATATAGATTATTCTATATGTGGAGAAAAGGGTAAAA
>JAUWNA010000480.1 GCA_030612905.1 Promethearchaeota archaeon | reverse complement strand
AAAAATAAATAATTGTGTCTTCGAAAAAGTGAGGTCTTTATGAAAAGTGTATATGTTGTAGAGGATAACGAAAAAAACATGAAATTATTTAGGGCTATTTTAAAATTGATACCAGATATCGAGATTTTTGAGGAAACTCGGGGAGATTTAGGATTTGAGTTAATTAAATCCAGTAATCCCGATTTAGTTATTCTGGATATTCAATTACCTGAAATGAATGGAATAGAAATTTGCTCAGAATTAAAAAAATTAGAAAAATTCAAAGATATTCCATTTATTGCGGTTACTTCTTTTGCCATGAAGGGCGATAAAGAAAGGATTTTAGCTGCTGGCTTCGAGCAATACATCTCTAAACCGATTAAAGTGCAAGAGTTTAGAGAATTAGTGAAAAAACTACTACAATAAATACCTAATTTTTGCCCTAATTTTTGCCCTATTTTTTCCATAATCGGACAAAAAGATATTAAAAGAAATAAATTATTTCTTATTGTTTAAATTAAATTTAGATTGAAATATAGATAAAGCGTAAAACATTATTTTTAATAGAAAAGTGTGATTTGTTTTGAAGATATAAATTTCTTAAATCTAATTTGTGAAGTTGTGGAAAATTGAAAGGTACTATAATTGTAGGGTTTGAAGAAAATTCTGAAACGCATATAGACACGCAGTTCCCTATTAATATATGTGAATTCTTAGGAGTGACTCCAAATCTCTTAAAAGATTTAGTCGAACACCACCTGAACAAAAAGATGGAACCAAATTATATTGAAATGAAAATAGACGACGAGATTAGTGTAGCTAGTTTCTATTCAGGATTTTCATTCAGACACTACGTGGGAAAACCTAATTTCGCGATAATTATTTTCTTATCTCAAGATGATGTTCTTTCCAACGAGTTTGAAGGAATGATGCGACGGATTGCCCACGAATTATTACCGAAAAGGGAAGCGCTAAATTTCGACGATATTTTAGGCCAATATTATGAAATGTTAAAGAAGGAAGAATTAACATCCTATTGGGAAGAAATCATAGAGGGGGAAACAAGCGTAATAGTTGTTAAAAAAAAAGAAGAAGAAAAACAAGAGAATGAAGAGATTGAAGATGTTAAGGGAGAAATGGTGGAAGAACAAATGAATGAGGTTAGTAGTGCAAATTTTTTACAAGAAAATGAAGATTTGAAAGCTGAAATTACAGAACTTCAAAATCTTCTAGAGGAAAAAAAGAGTAAAATTAGAGAACTAACGAGAAAATTTACCGAACTTAAGTCGGAGAATACAACAAAAACCGAAGAAATTCAATCTTTCAAAGAAGAAATAAGCGAACAATACATTAAACTAGAGAAATGGAGCCAACAGATGGCTGATCTTAACGAAAACAACGCGAAATTAATGAACGATATAAAAAATTTAAATCAGAAAATAATTGAAAGAGATGACTTCTTAAAAGAAAAAGAAAGGAAAATCGAAGAACTTACGGGAAAATTGACAGGAGAAGAAGAATTTGAAGAAAAAGCCAGTATAATGCTTCAAGAAAAAAAAGACCTAATAACTATTAACGTTAGTTTAAATTCTGAAATAGAAAAACTAGAAAAAGAATTTAAAAATTTGAAAAACGAAGTTGAGAAATCTCAAAACCAAATTACAATCCATATTGACACGATAACAGATCTAAAACTCGATGCCAAAACCCTTAAATCTAAAATCTCAAGTATAGATGAAGAAAAAGAGAAGTTAAAAGATCAATCGTTAGATCTTAAGAAGGAAGTCAAAGTTTTAAGACGGGAAAGAGATCATTATAAAAAAATTGTAAAAGAAAATAATCTCCTATAATAATTTTCTATGTTAAATTACTTTTCCTACTTTTCCCTCGCCTAATTTGAAAACGACAAGGAAAAGCATATTTTTATAAACATATACTTTTTTAATAATAATAACAAATTTAAATCTAAAAATCTAATATAATTATAACTATTAGTTATTAAAATAAGAGTGGTGTAGTAATTGTCAATTGATACAAAAAGTTTTGATAATATTCTTTCAAAGATTATAAAATCCGAAAGCGGAATCAAGAAAGTAATTTTGGTTGATAGAACTGGCCTAACAATTGCGAGCGTTTCAAAGTTTTCCTATTTTCCGGCTGATGTCGACGGTATCGGCGCAATAGCGTCAGCGGTTTTCTGTGCCTCCGAAGAACAAGGTAAAAACCTGGAATTAGGCGGTTTAGAAATCGTTACGAGTGAATTCCTCGGCGGGAAAATTTTTGCATCATCTTGTGGTCCAAAAGGCGTATTAACTCTTATTTCAGATCCTGACATAAATATTGGACTGATCCGGCTAATTTTAAAACGCTCAGGAGACGAATTGAAGGAAATTCTAGACGAATTTTTATCAGATATTCCTGAATCCTTCGACTCTGGACTTGATTTAAGC
>JAUWNA010000081.1 GCA_030612905.1 Promethearchaeota archaeon | reverse complement strand
GAATATTTTCAAGTAAAACTAAAAAAGCCAGTATATTATTTTTCCAAACTTAAATTAAATTAATTTTTAATTTTCTTTTTATCAAGGATTCTCCGTCTATTCGATAAATAAGTCTCTTAAAAATCAATAATTTGGTGAAGTCGAGATATTTTAAAGGATAGATTAAATTTTAGACATAAGCAGATCGATTGAAAAAATTAACGATAAAAACTAAGGGTTATCAACAAAAATGGAATTGTTCCAAGTTTTTTGGGACGATCAAAGGAAATTGTTTTTAGAATTTAAAAAAAACGATGAAGAACAAGTTCAATTTCTTCCAGATAAGATTAAAAGGTTGAATTTCCAGTTTGAAATATCTAAGGTTGTTAGACAAGAGATTTATTACAAGCAATCTCCATCGCTGGTTTCAATAAAGAAAATTTATCACTCAAACGAGCTTTTATGTTTTACAATTGAATTAGATGAAATTCAAGGTTATACAGATATCCAGATTAAAGTTTTAAAACTAACGATATATCTATATTCTGGGCACCGAATCGAGTATATATTTTCAGAGAAATTTAATATATTAGACATTGGGATTAACGACGATTGTTACGATGGTTTTCAATTTATAGATCTAAGTTTAGGTAAAAATCAAAAAAGAAGGATCACTCAAGAAAGAGTAGTACAATCGATTAAAACAGATTACAAACAAAATAAAGAAGAAAGAACTATAATTTACGAAAAAAATAGTATTGAGAGTATTTCTGCTGATCAAACTGATCAATCTGTAATTTCAATGATGAAAGAGAGCAACGAGACTTTAAAAAATATAGAGCTATATTTAAAAGATCTAACTTTTACCATGAAAAATATGCCAGTTAACCCTATATCTTACGGGCCGCCAGTACGCTCATCCCAAAGAATTTCAGGACCTGGGATCGAAAGAATTAAAAGATCAGAATTACCATCATTGATACAAGGCCGAGGATCATCAGCTAAACTTTTAGTGATGAAAGAAATGAAAACAAAATTCAAAGAAATCACAGAGAAAAACAATGGTTTTAGTGTTACAGATATTTTGAAACCTATGAGTGAGGATGAGTTTAAAGCCACCGTATTGAGCGATGAGGAATTAAAGAAAAAGGAAGAAATCACAATCAACAACCAAATTAAAAGATTTAAAAAAAAGCAAGAACAACAAGAACAAAAAGAACAAAAAGAACAAAAAGAACAAAAAGAAAAAAAGATCAAATTGAAAAAATTAAATAAACCAAAATAAGCTATTAATGAATACCGAACTCACTTTTTTTAACTCTATCCCTAATATTCATTCGTAGTGTTTACTATTAGTTTTATTATGAATCTTTAATTATCTTTGATTATTTAAATATTAATGAGGAAAGAAAACTTAATAGAGGTCGATTAATTTTTTATTAAATTATTTTATTGGGACTGCAGGAAGTGGGAAATCTACATTAACAGGATTATTTAAAGAATATGTTCTTAAAAGAAATCCTAACATTTCGGCTATTACTTTAAACTTGGACCCTGGCGTTAAAAGAATGCCTTATACCCCCGATATAGATATAAGAGACTTCATTGTTCTTGAAGAAGTAATGGAGAAATACGAATTGGGGCCTAATGGGGCCATGATCTTAGCTTCTGATTTAATGGTTAACTTTCTAGACGATTTAAAGTACGAAATTGACGAATACAATCCAGATTGGGTATTTGTAGATACTGCTGGACAGCTCGAACTATTTGCTTTTAGGGATACGGGACCTTTAATTGCAAGCTCATTAGGTTTTGGATCAATTCAAAAGACAGTTTCTTTTCTTTTTGATTCACACTTAGTCCTCAGACCTAATGGATTCATCTCTACACTACTTTTAGCTGCCTCAGTACAATTTAGGTTTAGAAATATTTCCCAAATTAATGTTTTATCCAAAGTTGATTTATTAGGCGAAGATCAAATCGATATGATTGTAAATTGGAGTCAAGACTTTAAAGCATTAGAGGATTCCACTAATGAAAGAGAAAGTGGTTTAATAAGGGAGTTATCTATGTTACTCTCAGAAGTATTCGTTGCATTAGGCTCCACTTCAGAGTTGATCCCTTGCTCAAAGAATGAAGAATATGGGCTCGACCTATTATTTGCCTATTTTCAAAGAATTTTCGATTCGGATGAGTCAAAGTTTTATTAAAATTAAATGATTTAAAACACTATATAAATTAAAAAGACAATATTTCAAATTAAAATATGAAAATTATTGGTCCATGTGCGGGTATTGGTTCGAGATTACGCCCATTTACCTTAAGTAAACCTAAAACGTTTATAAATGTCGCTGGAAAGACGGTGTTGGAACACATCCTTAATAAGATTAGCGATACATTTGATTCAAAAACAGAATTAATTTTAATTGTCGGATATAAAAGAAGACAAATAACAGAATTCGTTAAACAAAAGTATAGCGATAAATTTAGGTTAACTTTTATCGAGCAAGTACCTAGAGGTTATAATGACGACATCCCGTTTTATTGGGGATTAGGTGAAGCCGTATATTTAGCTAATTCAAGGTTTGAAGAAAAAAAGATCACAAGTAAAGAAGCTGATAAACAGGAAGGCTCGTTAATCTTCTTAGCAGATATGATTCCAATTGATGAATTTTCTTACTTAATGTATCGATATTACGACTCTGATATAGATGGAATTATAACCGTAATGGAAGTCCCAAAAGAAGATGCAAGCTCTTACGGTGTTGTTGTCATAGACGATAATTCACTTATTCAAAAATTAGTTGAGAAACCAAAAGAATTTGTATCCAATTTAGCTATAGCCGGTATATACGCATTTTCTAACTCAGCAACCCAAGCTCTCTTTGATAATTTAAAATCATACTTAGATAAAAGAGTAGACGGATCTAAAGAGGTTTATTTAACCGAAAGCTTACAAAATTTAATCGATAGCGGATTCAAAATCGCAGCAGTTAAGCTTAAAAAAGGAATATTGGATTTTGGAAGACCCTCTGAAGTGTTGAACGGTAACAAGTATCTTTTAGACCAAAAATCGGTTAATATCGAAGACTTTCAAAAGTTAAATGTCGTTTCTGAAAGGTCGTTCATAAAAGGTCCTGTATATATAGGGAAGAATACCAAAATCTCTTATTCCGTTGTTGGACCATATGTTTCAATTGGTTGCGACTCTAATATTGAAAATTGCATTCTAGAAAATTGCGTCATTGAAAAAAATACAATTTTAAAAAATGTGATCACTGAAAATTCAATCATAGGAAGTAATGTAAGAGTAGAAAATATTACTAAAAATAATTTAATCATTGGAGACAAAAGTATTTATTGATAATAGATTACTCTTTTTATTAAATGACAAGAAAAAATAATTATCATGCCGTATAATATAGCGTTTGATATAGCGCACAAACCGCGTGGAAAGTTAGACGAGAATCTAACGGAATTACGAGACTTTTTAAATGCGAACGATTATGTTTGTTATAATTTCTTAGAAGCGCCGATTACCCGAAATTCTTTAAGGTCTTTTGATATTTTAGTGTTTGTTTGCCCTGATTTTGCAAAAATCTCTTCGATGGAAATAACAGAAATTAATAGTTGGGTTCGTGAAGACGGAGGAGGGCTATTGCTGCTGTCACATGCCGGGGGCGATAGAGGGAGAAATAGTAACTTAAGTGAACTAAGTCAAACATTTGGAATAGCATTTGAAAACGATCAAGTACTAGATAATACCTACAATTTAGGCTTGGAAAATATGCCTATAGTTACAGCTTTTATTCCACCACATCCAATTACAAATAGTATCAGTTCTCTGTGTTTTAGATCTGGATGTTCTCTTTCGTTAGTAGGTAGTTCGATTTCTATTGTGTCATCAAACGAAACATCAGAACCTTTTTCTACTCCCTTAATTTGTGTTGCTGAACCAGATAAAGGAAGGATCTGTGCTATAGGAAGTTATGAATTGTTTAGAGACAGAGTTGGAGGGGGTTTCGGTAACGATGAGCATCCAAATTTAGCGTTTAATATTTTTTCATGGTTAGTTTCAGATTATAGAATGGAATTGCATTCGAGTGGTGCTATCCCCGAGATTGCTCCTCAAGAATCTTTTTCAACACAAACAATGGAGTACCAAGCGCCACCAATTAGTTCAGCAATAACTGAAAGGAAAAATGTAGACATCAATTTTTCTATGAAAATATCTAAGAAAAGTGAATTAATCGATTTACTAAAGATTTTTCAAAATCAAATTGATACTATGAAAACTACAATCGACAAACTAATTAGAACAGTCGCCTCTTCGGAAACCTCGATTACAGAATTGAATGGACCTCCACCTATTAGGCAACAGAACTATCCTCAAAGTGATGGTTTAGACAATTTAATTACCTCAAATGAACCACTAACCGATCTACCCAAAAGACCTGAGAGTTTAGACCAAAAAGAGGACGAATATTTTATTGGACTGCCAAGTCTCGATGTCTCCGATAAATTAAAGACTGCTCCAAAACCACATACTAAAAAGAAAGTTAAAAAGAAAGATTTAATAGCCGAAAAGAAGGGGCTAGAAAGTAAACTTAATTCGGTACGAAACTTACTTGATTTTGTAGAAAAGAAATATAAAGCCGAACAAATGGATAAGAAATCTTACGAAAAACGGTCTAACCAACTGAAGAATGATTTGAAGGCAACTAAAAGCAAAATTGAAGAGATTGATAAACAACTATAATAACGCTAAGTAAGGTTTATATTCATTAAATTCTAGGTTTTTGGCTTGAATTCGTCGGGAACATATGGTTGAGCGTATTTATTTACAATTTCGAAGAACTCTTTATCCCCCACTCCTTTTGTAACTTTCTCTAATTCTTGCTTTATTATCTTAAACGACTTTCTTAATTCCTTTTTAGAAGTCTCCTCGTGTTTCTTTTTCACTTCTAAAACAATTCGTTTAATAATTTCTTCTGGAATATCTAAATCTAAAACCTTAATTTTTTGTTGTAGTGCGTTTAGTATTGATTTAGACCCTGAAAATTTTCCTAAATAGAATTTTCTTCTTCTACCTACTATTTGGGGATTAATTGGTTCATATGTTAATGGATGTGCCAAAATTGCAGCAATGTGAAGTCCACTTTCGTGACTAAAAGCGTGTTCACCAACGATAGCCTTGTTTAAGGCTAAAGGTTGACAAAAATATTTCTCGCAAACTTCGCTTAATTCTGGTAATTTTGTCAAATCTATACCTGTTTTAATACCTATCCTTTCAAGATTCGTAGCAACCTCTTCTAAAGCGGCATTTCCTGCTCTTTCGCCGTAACCATTTATACATGTATGTGGATAAGTACATCCCTCAAACACGCCAGTAATAGTATTAGCAACCGCTAAACCAAAATCGTTGTGCGTGTGAATACCCATTGGAATTTCTTTCTTTAATGGTTTTAATACTTCATTTTTTATTCGCTTAATCAAATACGAAGTAGAACGCGGCGTTAAAACACCTACCGTGTCCCCAAGAACGATCCTTTCTGCCCCAGCTTCTATTGCTGTTTTGAAAACATTTACTAAATGATTAAAATCGCATCTAGTGCCATCTTCTGAAACCCAATTGACTTTAAATCCGTTATCCTTCGCGTAATGAATGGCTTCTTCGATCATCTCTAGTTGCTGTTCAGTTGTTTGCTTTAAAGTTTTCCTAAAAATTGGAGAAATTGGCATGAAAATAACGATTTCTTTGAGATCTACATCGATACATGCATTAATATCTTCCTTCTTTGGACGAGCAATTCCAAGGATAGTAGCATATTTACAATCTTCATTAACTATAGCTTTAACGATTTTCTTCTCGGTTTTTGAGACTGCTGGAAACCCAACTGCGATTAATTTAACTCCTATCTCGTCCATTAATTTTGCTAAATGGATTTTTTCATCTAAAGTAAGATAAACTGCAGGACTTTGTTCTCCATCTCTCAATGTTTCGTCCCAGATACAGACTTTAGAGGGAAGATCAAGTTTTTGTTCTTTTAAAGCAACTTGATTATAATCAATTAAAAGTTCTTTTAATTCCTCTTTTGTAAATTTATAACTCATCTTTGATTACTATTGGGGGCAAATTTATTAATAGTAAAAATTATCTAAAACAAATAAAATTGTTTATTGAATTTTAAGAAGAAAAAGATTATTTTTAATTTAATTTCATGGAACTATCATTAAAGCAAAAATTAGTTGAAATTATATTTCAATTAAAAATGTTGTATAATTTTATTGTTTTTATTCGTGCTCACACCCACACCCGCATTCATGAGCGCCAGGTGGATCTGGTTCGCAACCTGTTTCTATAATTTTAATTTTAAAGCTTAGCGTTTTTCCGGCCATTGGGTGGTTCATATCAAGCGTTACAAACTCATCGTCGACTTCCTTAATCCAGATCATAGATTGTGCCTCATTAGCATCAAATGCGTTCAACATCATTCCAGGTTCAGGGTCAATATCTTTTGGAAGTTGATCTCTGGAAATAACTTGAATTAATTCTGGATCGACCTCACCATAAGCTTCAGAAGCTTTTAAAGTAATAGTAAATTCATCTCCAACTTCTTTACCCACAATTGAGTTATCAAAACCTCGAATTAATAAACCAGCACCAACTTCAAACTTCATCGGTTCCCCCCCTTGAAGTTCCGTGCTATCGAATATCGTTAGATCTTCTAATCGCCCTTCGTATTCTACTTTAATTATATCGCCCTTCGTAATAACCATATTAGTCCAACTTTTTTGATATTAATAAAATAATGGAAATAATGTTTATTACTTAACGGTTTATTTTTTTAAAAATATAGAAGAAAAGAGGTGAAAAATATGGCAAAAATAATTGATATAAATGATGGAATTAATCCTTATGGAATATATGGAATTATTTTCAATCAAGAAGTGATCTCGCATTGTTATCCAAGGAGAACTCAAGAGATCATAAATTTAATTCAAAATAAATTATTGAATGTGTAAATCTATTAACAGATATAAATCTATTAAAGTGGATTTAATTTAATCTGTTATTACTGGAACAAATTCGTGCAAATGTATTATCCATTTAGAATAAAAGAAGTAAAACAAGGATTTATTTTATAATATCTGTTATAAAACAAGTTTCCATTATTTTAACTCCTTTAATTACAGATATTTTCTCTTCAATTAAAGGGTTAAACTGTTCAATAGTAGGAATCTCCACTTTTATAAAAAGACCACAATTTCCACTTAAGCGCCAAATATCTGTAATCTCGTCAATTGATTTTAATTCTTTCATAATATTTTTCATCTCCTTAAAATCAGGTTCAATTTTAACAGTGGCTCTAGTTTGTGGTTTAGAATTGATCATATATTCTATAGTAAAACTTTTTATTATGCCATCCTCCTTCAACTTATTAACCCGCCTTCGTACCGTTGCTTCTGTTTTTCCTACTCGCTCGGAAATGGCTTTAAATGAAATTCTACTATTTTCCTTCAATTCTTCTAAGATTTTTTCATCGATTGCGTCCAAAATAATTTTCAACCTCTTTTATATATATTTATATTTTACTAAAATGATCTTAATTATATATTATTTGTGATTATTTGTTAATTATTTGTTTGCTTTTTAGTATTTAAATTTTTATTTTTTATTTAAAATTTGCGAAAAAAAGCTATTTTGGTCGATATGTAATATAATGATATAATAATTTGAAAATTGTTATTGTGAAAATAATCAAATATTTAGTA
>JAUWNA010000574.1 GCA_030612905.1 Promethearchaeota archaeon | reverse complement strand
TGAAAATAATGAAGAATGAATTAAAGATTTCAAAAGGGTCAAATGTCATTTTAATCTCTCCGAACTTATTTTTTCTATTGATTATTTTTTTAATTCTTTTTAAATTTTCCCGAAAACCTTTCGTAATTACCTGGTAATTTTTCCTTCTCCTGAAGGTAAACTAACCAACGGTGAACTTCACTTTCTAAAAATAATTTGAAGTCTAAGCTTTCAAAAGTATCAAAAAAGTTATAACTAACCTTTACTTTAAAAGGAGGAGCATCAGTAGCTAAATTAGCTTCGGCAACAATTATTGCCGCAATATCTTTGATAAATATTTCTTTTTCTACGTTAACAATGCATCTTACAAAAGCTCTAACTAACCAAATAAGGTAATCGTCGATATGTTCGCTTACAGTTCTTTTAAGTACGCCTTTAATATCTCTTGTTTCTTTTTGACTAAATCGTTCTTGAACGAATGGTGATAGAAATTGCTCTAGACTTTCAGCAGATAATTCCGCCATAGTTTTAAAAAGATTTGATCCCTTATAAATTTTTAAGCTAACGGCTTAAATTAGCATGATTAAATCTTAGAGATTTGAAATTCGATATTTTTTCTATTGAAATTTGAAAAATAAAGTAATTATAAAAGCTCTGCTGATTCAAGCATTTTCCTAGCTATTTTAAAAAAAATTAAGTCAACATTTTCGCCAGTTTTAGAAGAACATTCGAAAAAATCAATAATATTATATTTTCTACCATATTTTAAAGCGTATTCCTCATCAACAGTTCGCTTACCTTCTAAAGCGAGGTCTGATTTGCTTCCTACTAATAAAATTGGCATTGGGTTTTCTCGGCGGTCTGGAGCTTTGTTTAAAACATTTAACCAATCTTCAAGATGGATTAGGCTATAAAAACGCGATATATCATATAAAAATATCCCTCCCGAAGCACCAATAACATAATTTGGTAAAAGGTTTTTAAACTGGTGCTCTCCAGCAAAATCCCATATCTGTAAATTCACTTTAATTCCTTCAATTTCCATATTTTTTGTATAGAAATCAACACCAATCGTCATCTTAAAATCTTCCCTATATTTCCCTGAGATGTAACGATTTATTAGGGTGGTTTTTCCAACACCTCCATCCCCAAAAATGCACATTTTATAACGAGCGTATGTCATATTATTCTACCCTATTATAAGTTATCATAATTAATTAAATAATTAATTTACATTACTTTTTCTTTTTTTTTAGTTTGATCAGTTCTTTCTGTAACTTCTCGTTTTCTGTTCTAAGTCTTTCAATTTCTTCCATCAATGTACTTGATATTGATACTACTTGCTCTTTTGAAAAGATATCATCATCTCTCAATTGCTGAACATCTACACCTCGAACTTCCAATTTTTTATCTAAATAAAGAATTGTTAAAATATTTTTTAATTCTCCATGTAAAAAAGAGTGCGAGAAAGGAAACCTTGATTCCTTTTCTGTGAGATTCTTGCGAAGTTTAATTTCATGAGTATTTTTACATATTCTACAATAATAATTTCTAACGACGAAATCATCGTTTTTACTCATAAATCAT
>JAUWNA010000073.1 GCA_030612905.1 Promethearchaeota archaeon | reverse complement strand
GGAAAATAAATCCAAAAAAAGTTAATATTGAGAAAAAAAGACCAAATATCGTTATTACATTTGCCGGTATTTTGGTTAACTTTTTACCGAGAGGGAGTAATAATTTTTCTGAGAATTTCTTAACTCGTAATAACATCTTGTGTTACACCTATGTAATTAAAGAGATGTGTTATTTTTTAAATAAAAGATTTATGGTAATTTATAATTAACTAGACCTTAAAATCAAATTCTAATGAAAAACTTTTTTTGATATGACTTAGTTTTCTCAATAGGATCAAAATGAAAATTCTTATAATTGGGGGCTCAGGGTTTTTAGGAAGTCGAATTTTACATTATTTCTCTTTAAAAAATCATGAAATTACTGTCATCACAAGAGGTATTCACAAAATAGATGCAAAAGAAAAGTACAAATATATCCAAATTGATCGAAAAAAACGCACTAAGTTTAAATCTTCACTAATGAAATATGAATTTGATTGGGTAATTGATGTTTGTGCAATGGAACATCAAGATACTAAAGAAATTATCGAGATATTCAAAAATCGGATATCTCACTTTCTTCATATAAGCACTGATGCAGTATATGACTTGGCACATTTGGAAGATTATTCAACTTTTCCTATTTTTGAGTCAGATAGACAAGGAGATCTCACAGATAGTCACGATTATCGGCGAGAAAAGAGAAAATGTGAACGATGTTTGATGCAAGCATATGAAAAAAGTAAATTTCCAGTTACAATTATTAGACCAACATATATCTATGGCCCAAACAACTATAAATATCGAGAAAAATACTTTTTTGATAGAATTTTCGCTAAAAAAAACCTTTTTATTCCATATCCTGGGAATGCTTATGTAGATTTAGTCCATGTCGATGATGTTGCATCATTATGTGTCGAATGCCTTCAAAACTCAAAATCTATTGGTGAAATATATAATGCTTCCGGAGGTGAATTAACTTCTGGAGAATTACTTGCAAAATTAGTGGGAAATATCATTGGTATTGAGCCTAATATTGTGTATTACAAAGATGACGATTTGAAAAAAGCCCGATGGCCAGAAAATAAACGTCTTTACCCATTTATAAGTAAAGGTATTAAATGCATTTCTAATCAGAAAGCAATTCACCAGCTTGGTTGGATACCCAAGATTCGTTTGAGAGAAGGGATAAATCAATGCTATAAAACATATATGGAGAAAGGATTTGAAGAAATTAATTGGAAAGATGAAGAACAATTATTCAATACTATTTTGAATTGCCAAAAAATCCTACAAAACAAAAATGAAATCCAATTATAGGATGTGAATTAACTAATCCTTAAAATTATAAAGAAAAAGAAATTAGAATCCATAAATAGGATAAAACTTCTTTTCGATATATTCTATGAAATAGTTTGGATTTAAATCTTCCCCTGTAATTCTTTTTATTAATTCGTTTGCGGGATAGATTTTACCATATTGGTGAACATTTTCACGCAAATAAGTTAATAAGTTTGAGAAGTTTCCGTTTTGATATTCTTCTGGTAAGGACGGATTCTTTTTAAGAGCATCCCTATAAATCTGTGCGCCATATAAATTTCCTAAGAAATAAGTTGGGAAATATCCAAAATATCCAGAACTCCAATGTACATCTTGTAACACGCCGTCAGCATCGCTAGGTGGAGTGACTCCCAAAAGCTCCTCCATCTTATCGTTCCATAACTCGGGTAGCTCCCCAACTTGTACTTTTCCTTCTATTATGTCTTTTTCCATTTCAAATCTGAGAATAACGTGCATACCGTAAGTAACTTCATCAGCGTCGACACGAATCAATGAAGGTTGCACCGTGTTTATACTACGATAAAAATCTTCCATTGATTTCCTCTTTAAATTTTTTGGAAATCTTTTTTCTAGTTTTGGATACCAGAATTTCCAAAACTCTTTACTGCGTCCAACCATGTTTTCCCACATGCGAGATTGAGACTCGTGGATACCCATCGAACATCCATCTGCTATAATTGTGTCGTGGATTTTTTCCATAAATCCCATTTGATAAAGACCGTGCCCACATTCGTGAATCGTTCCAAAAAGGCATGTTGAGAAGAAATCTTCGTTAATTCGTGTAGTAATTCGCGTATCTGTCGACGATAAAGATGTTGTAAACGGATGTGCTGATTTGTCTTGACGACCATGTTCGAGATCAAAATTTAGTTTTTTTATAACTTCAATACTAAATTTCCACTGCTCATCCGAGCTCCATTTTTGCGTGAGAATTGAAAAATCAGGTTTATCGCTTGAAGAGTCTAATTTTTTAATAATTTTGATGAGTTTCGGTCTTGATTCATTAAAAATGTTTGCAATCCAATCGTTTGTCGCCCCTGGTTCGTAGAGATCAATTAAAGTAGAGTATGGGTCGGGGTGCGTTTCTAATTTACTAGCAACTTCAATTTGCAGACCAATCATCTTTTCTAAAAGCGGTTGAAAAATTGAAAAGTCGTCTTTTTTCCTCGCTTCCACCCATTTACTATGACCAAGAGAAGCGGTTTTTGCGATTTCTTCCACTAATTCGGTTGGTAATTTGACTTCCAGCTCGTATGCTCTTTTGGCTTCGCGTAAAGTGGCAGCATCGATTAGATTTAAATCAGTTAATTTCTCAGCTTTCTTTATTAACTTTCCAAGTTTATCGGAAATTAATTTTTTGTGCACAATTTTACTCATGAGTGCATTTTGCATTGCTCTCCCCTCAAATGCTCCGTGAGGTAGATTGACTTGCTCATCCCACCCTAACAAAGCACGGATATAATTAAGACGAGTTATTTCGGTAAATTCATGTTTAAGTTCTTCTATAGGATTCATTTTAAATAAGTTAGTTTAATATATTTTTTAATTTGATATATACGACTTATATGAATGTATTCAATGTAACCAAAAAAAATTTCTGTTTTATCAAAATAATAAAAATTTAAGAGTTCAGAATCTACATTAATTAAAGTTTTTAAATTAAGTGCTAAATTATTTAATATCATCATTAAAGTTAACGTGAAAAATCAATGTCGTACGATTTAGAGAATTTGCCATTTATTTCTTTTATTGGAATATTCATATTAATTTTTCTTATACTTATCATTAGGGATAAAAAAGTACACAGAAATTTAGTAATTCAAATTTTGCTTATATCTACTCTTATTTTCATAAACTCGTTTATTCGATTTCCTATATTTAACTTTATTATTTTAACAATTCTAGTTGCTTTGTTTTGTTATATATTAGTAGCATTACTTAAACCATATGTAATAGTAGAGAAAGATAAAAATTCGTTCTTAAAATTAGATAAGATGAAAAAAGAAAATAATAAAAACTCAAATTCTTCAAATGAAAACGGCATAAAAGGGGGAGATTAATATAACAAACATAATTACAGCTTTTGCACCTTTAATTCCAATGTATGTCCTTTTCATTGGGGCTTTTATCGTATATCTCTTACAAAGTGAAGATAAAAGGAAGCAGGCGATTTTTGGATTATTATTTTTCAATTTAGTTCTTAATTCATTTTTGTGCGTGATGTATATTTTTTATTATTTTAACGGTTCAAATTTAAAAGGTACTTATATCATAATCGAACTGATACTTATTTTTGGTTTAATTGCAACCAAGATTTCTAATAAACAGTTAGAGAATTCTTCAAATAAAGATTTGTATGATTTTGTTGTGTTGATAATTATATTTGGATTAATAGGGATCGTTTCGACGACAAATATAATTTCTATTATCTTATGGTTTTTGTTTCTCTCTTTAATTTTTGGTGTAATCTTCTTCATCGATAATTTCAAAAAAGAATTAGTATTGTTAAAACTCTATTTTATTGTTCTAATCATCAGCGCAATTTGTTTGATGGGAGCAACTCTTTTAATTTATTTAGCAACCGGAAGTTTAGAATTAGATGTAATAAATGGAACTCAAATCTCCGAAGAGATTAATTATTTTATCTTAATCACTTTATACTTAGGAATTGGTTTATTGTGTGGTTTAGTTCCTTTCTCGATTTATCATTTGAAAAACTATTTTCAAGATAATTCATACGCTAATTTGCTTCTTTTTTCAATTTTTATTTACATTATCTCTTTTATTGCGATTAGAATTATTAATGTCTTAAGTTACGAGTCGTTGTTAGTCAATTTTACGTTAATGATTCTTTTAATTTTGGGGATAATATTACCTATGGTTTATATCATAATAGAATTATTTACCCACATAGATGGAAATACATATTCTATTAAAAAAATATTTGGATATTCGGTTGTACTAGATTTCAACATGGTTTTACTATTTTTTGTGTTTTCTAATCTACTAACTACCCCTCTAAATGAGATTTTTCTAAACTCAATAATTTATTTCTTATTGATTATTTTTTCGGTTAAAATATTAATTTTCTATACTTTATATCCTGTCATAATTAATACTGACGAAGATAACATGAAGTTATTAGGTGGCTTTAAAAACAAGTATAGAAAGTTTGGCACCGCTTTATTAATTTCAGGTTTGATTATTATTGTTCTATTAGGCTTTTTGTTTTTAAATAATATTTTACTTATACTATTTAGTTATGAAATTGCTTCTAATTCTTTATATTCATTAATAGGAAGTATTATCCTAACGGTTTACATTCTTTTTTTAATAGTAGTTCTCATATTTATATCTACAAATTTCAACCACTTATACAACCAGAATGAGCCTCGATATTTACAGAGGGATAATACGAAAAATATAGTTTCAATTGATTTTTTGCCTATTATAGTCCTTTTCGTTATAATTGTTTGTTTCAGTTTAAGTTATATCTTTATTGACAGCTTCTTTTACAATTTATTCAAAGATTTCTTATATTTTTAAAGAATTAGCTCAAAATTTAATAAAGAACGCCTATAGAGAGTCGTGTTTCACAAATATTTCAGCTGCGAACTCGACATCCTCCATAGTAAGAGGTCTCGACATGCTTTTTTGTAGCTCAGTTATCAATTGTAAGCATAACTTTAAACTTAGTGAACTTCCTTTCTTTTCGATCATCCTTTGAAGCGTGCTTGATAATTCCTCACCAATCTTTCTCTCTTCGAGTACAGGTCGTTTTTCTTCGGGAATAACCAAGTTTATATCAAGCGTGATATCTTCTTTGTCCAATATAGGTTCTTCTGTCTCAACCGTAGAATCAGATTTTGAAAATAACATTAAATCTTCGGCTTTTTTCTCTATTTTCTGCGATGGTTGAGCTCTATAAGAAGCTTTTGGTACTTCTGAAGGTGGTGGCGCTTTTATATCTGATTTACTTGAAGGTAAAGGTTGTACTTTAATACTTCTAGAGAACTGAATCTTTCCAGGGATTTCAAATTTCATTTTCATATCCGCTTTCTTTCTTAGTTCAGCTTGTTCGGTTACTTTTTTTTGTAAATCATCCAAATTTTTCTTGAGCTTATTTATGTAAGTAAAATCTTGATAGTCGTTACATATTTTTATTAATTCTTTATATTTAGAAATAGCGAGGATTAAGTTTCCGTCTCTCTCTAGATTTTTAGCTTCATTCAACAATTCTGTAAAGTAATGAGGCAATAGTTTTTTTAAGCTCAGCATTTTAGCTATTAAGGATTTGATTTTTTCTTTAATATTTACTTCGATTAAAGAAATCTCTTCAAAATGTGGAATATTTAATTCATTCTTTATGAGTTTAATATCTTCATCTTCAATTAAGTCGCGCTTTGTTCCGAGAATCAGTAGTTTTGAGAATTTACTTTCTTGTTTTTGCAAGTTTAGGAAGTGATTAATTACCCGTATGTGGTAATTTGATAAATCAAATAGTAAGATGACTAAATCGGAACCTTTTATAAATTTTGACCACATAAGCGAGAAGTTATCTCTAAGCGCAAAATCCCAAATATCAAATTTTAGGTTGTCAACCATATACTGCGAAGTTTTAGCAAAATTCATGATTGCGCGCTCTTTACCGCCTTTTAACATGGCATAAAGCAAAGTTTTTCCTGAATTTGTTGGACCTATTATTGTGATTTTTGAGTGTAATTCGTATTGCTGTTCTCTCAAAAAATCTACAAATTCCCGCTTAAAAGCAGTTGGATTTTTTAAATCTATCGGGTTTGGGAACAACTCTTTAAACTTCTTAGTCGTATTCTCTATGACTGGACCGATATAGTCAAGATTATCAACCAAGTCGGTTATAAATAAAAACAGTACATCCCCCTCTGATTTGTGAAATATTTGAAAATGCTCTGATACCGGTCTATGGAATATTTTACCTGGTATTGGCATTTCAATGTAGGATTGAATAATATTTATTACGTTATTCAACTCATCTTCTGCTAAAGCTAAAGCATATGTGTGATTATAAACGCAATCCCCACCTACGAATACATGAATTTGTCTAAGCATTTTCTTTAAAAAAGATTCTTTTTATCAACCTTAATAATTATTAGATAACACTTCCTAATATAGTTTACATTAGATTCGATTAATTTTAATTTTTAGTATATTTTTATTATTTATTTAGAGAATTAGCTTCTAACATAAATGAATGCATATTTAAGTTAGATGATAAAATACAAATAAGTTAAATTTTAAATAATATCTTACCAATCTTTTTTGCTAAGTGATTACAGATTTTTTCAAAAAATTTAACTTTTTCCTATCATTTAATATATTAATTGCAATTTCCTTAAAAAAAAATATCGATAATGCCATTAGAACAAAATCACATAGCAAATTTTCTCAAGGATAATTCAAATCCTAGAAATAAATCTGAGTTGTTCAATCTCCTTAAAGAAAGGATTGAATATTTATGTGAGATTTGTTCAAAAGATCGTATCCGAAATGTACTTAACCCGATGTGTTATCATCGCTTTTTACTTGCTTTAAGACTCTTAAATGGATTAGGTATTGAAGATCAACCTGAATTTTGTTATGGTGTTCACAAGGATATAGTTTTTCGGGATTTTAGAAATAAAACTGTAATTTATAAACCAAACGATGCTTATTTGTATTTAATAGATTTTTTTGATGTATTTTTTCACGGCGATTATAGAAAACTCAACAAATTCTTTTCTAAAAACGATTTTAAAGAAGCTAATAAAATTTTTAACGATAGAATAAATAATAGAGATGAACACTTTCAATATCTATTGACCGATGATAAAAGCTTTATGATATTCAAGTACGGAGAAAAGATACATGTAGCTTTTATTAAGGAGAATTACGCTCTCTGCAACGCTAATCGAGAAAATATTACAGATTTGGAACTCCTATTTGGATTATGCAAACTCTTCGCACGACTTTATTTCCCAGAAATAAAGTTAAAATTAATTCCAAACAACTGTGTTGAGATTAAAACCATTATTCCAAAAGAGACACTTCAAAATATTAGCTCTACAGAACCTACTGAAGAGGATTCTAAACGAGATAAATACATATGGAATGTTTTTCCTAGTGAGCTTGATACTTTAAGTCAATTTAGTAAAGAAATAAACATATATATAGATAAAAAGAAAAATTTGGCAATCAGGATACATCTTGTTATAGAATCCGAAGCCATCATCAATCGATCTAAACGCATTTTATTACGCTATAGAGATTTGAGATTAATATTTAACATTCTTTATCGACTGTACAATGATTTCTATATTCTACACATTTAATGTATAAAAATTATATAAGTTAAAAAATAAAATAGTTATAAGTTGGTTAAAATGAGCGAAAAAGACCAAAAAAATCCAGAAATTACCAAAATAAAAGATTTCGTGAAAGATGGTAGAATGGACGATGCTGTCAAGATTATTGCACTCTATCTTGGTGATTCAACTCAAGAGGATCATATAGAAAGACTTGAAGATATAATCGAAATGTTATTATCGCTCCATGGTGGGCAAATAGTCTTAAGGTTTCTAATAGAGCAATTAGTTATTGACATCCCCTCTTTATTAGAAAAACTCTCAAAGCGTGATTCAGTACTAAGATACAGCTTTCTCTTGCTCTTGAAGACGATGTGTGAACAAGAATGCTCGATTCTTCTCCCTTATAGTGAAGATTTATTAAGTTCTGAAGATCCAAATGTTAGAGAAGCCATTTTACAGCTCATAATTTTTATGGAAGGAGGAGAA
>JAUWNA010000542.1 GCA_030612905.1 Promethearchaeota archaeon | reverse complement strand
TTGGCACGATTTTATCAAAAACCCAATCAATGAGGTTTGGTTGGTTAAATCTTTCAGCAACATCAATTAGGAGTTTAATTACAGAAAAATAAAGCTTAGCATTTTCTGTTTTAGTAGCTGTAAGAAACGAAACTAACGAATATTTAATTCGTCCCATTGCATCTTCTAAGTTAATAGGTGTCTCGGCGAACTTATAAAATGCCGACTCTAAGATGGGTTGAACTTTGTCTCTATTTTTAAAATCGTAAACAAAATATTCGCCAAAATTTGGACCAACTTTTTCAACTCCTTGCTTCTCTACTTTTTTAATTTTAGCTGGTTTGGGGGTTCTCGGTTTAGATTCTTTAAATTTTTCTAACTGGACTTTTGCTTCTTCTTCAGATAAAAATTCAAGAATTATTTTGTTTTTCTCATTCGGTACAATAATTTTAAAGAAGACTTCTTCATCTTCGTTAAATAATGCTTCCCTTAATTCTTTTGGAAACGTTACACCGGTTTTAGTTTTTTTTATAATATCCTCAAAAAAAAAATCGTCATTAGGTTTCTTCTCTTCTTGTGCCATATTTATTCTTAGGAAATATAATTTTTTAATTATATGTTATAATATTGATAAAATTTGTTAAATATTTGCGTACAAACAATGTGAATGAGAGCTAAATCAGTTTCAAACAGTTTTATCCAGTTGTATTTACTAATTCTACGCCTCTAACGGCGTAATTTTTATCTATGAAACAGAGAATCGCATGTCCTTTATGGTTATAGACAAGTGGTACCGGATATGATTCAGAGTTCTCAATAAAGCTTCTTTTGACAGTAATTGAGAGTACGGTATTACATACCCTACATGGTACCATAATTTCATTGACCAAATCGAGTGAATTAAAGTTTTTAATTATTTTATTAATTTCATCTTTAAATGGATTGAACACAGTTATAGAAAAATTTCCATATTTTATGTAAGAATCAATGTCATATATCTCGTTAAAAACTTTTGAGACTTGTTCTATTAAGGCTTCTAACAATTGGAATTGAATCTCTGTATTAGAACCCGCTGTGTATATTAAATTTTTTGACCTTATATGGACAATTTTCATATTTCCTCTAAATATATGAAAGAATATGTTGCTTACAGGATTCTGTTTAACAACATTTAAGTCTAAGATATAACTTTTTAATGATCTAGGTGGTTTCCATTCGAATATTGTAAATTCATCTGTACTGATGTTTACGAACTCGAGATTTTGCAATAATTTTGAATAATCTACCATTTTCGATAAAAATTAACTCAACATGATTAAATGATTATTATTAATAATAAAAACACTCTATTATAATGATTTAAATATATGTATATTATAAATGGAATGTTATAGAAGAAATTAAAATATAAGTTTTTATTGGATTGGATATTTTCCGGATGTTTTTAGCGTTCTCATAATAGCTTTCATGTTGTTTATAGGTAATTCGCGGGGAATTTCACAACCAAATGCGAGCCAAAATCCACCTCCTTCAGCAGCTATTTTTAGTTTTTTAGCGCAGTGGTCTGAGACTTGTTTGGGATCCGCAATTGTAAGTTTATTGTAATTTAGGTTGCCCATTATCGTTACTTCTCCACGTAAAAGTTCTTTTGCCCAAGCTAAATCAACTTGATAATCAAATTGAATTGCTCCTCCAGGATTAGTTTCTTTTGAAAAGTGTACACATTGAGGTACATAACCACAACAGTGAATTAGAGGGACCATACCAAGTTTTTTAATGGCATGGCACGCTTTTTTTCTGGTTCTAAGCAAAACTGCTTAAAAAATGTAGGAGACATAAAATAAGCGGCAGTTTCCCCTACACCGATAATATCTGCACCCGCTTCATACATCGCTTTCGCGACTTCAATTTCGAAATCCGCATACCAATCCAATATTTCTTTAAATTCGTCAATGTGATCTAAAATGTAGAAGAGAGATAATGGATCTGCTCCAGATAATAAAGTAATCCCTTGAAAT
>JAUWNA010000368.1 GCA_030612905.1 Promethearchaeota archaeon | reverse complement strand
CAAAATGGAAAAACACTTTGAACTTTGCAGAGTGGTTTCTAAAAAAGATATTAAAGATGAGCAAGTAACAATCCACGGAATCGATTTAAAAGACATGGAAGAAGGATCAACCCATCCAATCGGAATATTAGTAGAGGTCGCTGGACCAGAATTAGAAGTGGATTTAGAAGCAGTTTTTGAAAGACGAGTTCACGAATTCTGTAATTTCGTCAACGGAATTATGCATCTTAACCAACGCTACACTAACTGGCTAAGAATCTCTAAGACAGCAGTGGAAAAGGGCTTCAATTCGTTTGAACTACTAGGAGCAGTTCTTATTAGACTTTACAAGGCAGAATTACCAATCATTGAACAAGCGCAAGTAACTTTTTACACAAATGAAAAGGAAATTGAAAAACCTTATGCTATGGCACTGGAGATTTACGAAAAAAGAGACGAAAGAGCACGAACAATTCACGACGAAGACGTAGACATGTTCTACGGATGCGTATTATGCCAATCCTTCGCCCCGACTCACGCGTGTTGCATTACACCTGACCGAACAAGTTTGTGTGGTTCAATTAATTGGTTCGATGCAAGAGCAGCTGCGAAAGTCGATCCTAAGGGACCTTTATTCGAAATTCCCCCAGGCGAATGCTTGAACGAACTTGCTGGCGAATATACCGGAGTAAACGAGATCATCAAGAAACGTTCGTTAGGAGAAATTGACAGAATTTATCTGTTTTCGGGCATGGAATTCCCACATACTTCGTGCGGTTGCTTCGAAGCTATCGATTTTTACATCCCTGAAGTAAACGGACACGGAATTGTAGATAGAAATTACGGCGATGTAGCAATTAACGGGCTTCCGTTCACCGCCATGGCAAACCAGACTGGTGGTGGGAAGCAGATGCCCGGCTTTAACGGTATCAGCATCCAGTACATCGTATCTCCGAAATATCAACAATTTGATGGAAAATCACAAGGATTAAATAACGGAATTGATACCGTCGTGTGGATGAACAAGGGAGTAAAAGACCGCGTCGGCGAGTTCCTTCCGAAAGACCTTTTGCCTAAAATCGCAACTGAAGAAGATGTTACCGATATTAACGCGCTAAAGCAATGGTGTCAGGATGTTAACCACCCCATAGTCGAGACGTGGGCAGAGGCGTTAGCGGAAGAGGAGGAAGAGGAGGAAGAATGGGAAGCAGAAGGTGCGATGGTTCCAATGGGAACTGTTGGGATGACTATTCCTGGAGTAGGTGGCTCAGGCGGATTCAAGGTCATCTTAAAGAACTGTAAAGTGCACGCCGAGGCAATAATCATCAAGAAGATTGGGCCTAAGGGTAAAAAGAAGAAATAATTTAATTTTTTTTATTTTTATTTTTTTTATTGAATTTTTAAAATTTTAGAAAAGTTATTAATTTTTAAGAAATCCGTCATAAATATAAATCATTAAGTCAGTATATCCAATTCATATATTAAAATAAATGATTATAAACAACTACATTAATATTAAAAAATATTCACAATAGATCTTTAATTAAAAAATCAAATTAAAAAAAAAATTCACAAAACCATTTTTTAAAATCCTCTAAGAAAGGATTATTGGTTTTTTCAAATTTAGTATGGTCAAACCATTTAAAATATCGTTGATAAGGGTTTGAATTAAGACTATTATAAAAATAATTAGTATGAGAATTTTCATAATCGTATAATGTCAAGCTGCTTATTTCTGCGATATTAGATTTTTGAAAAACTGATAGAATTACGGAATCAAGCATTTTTTTAAATCAACCGTTATTTTTTATTTTTACCTCAACTTATCATGCAATATGCACTCTTTAGACATTTTTCAGCACTACTTACAATTGAAGTAATAATATCTGAGACGCTCTCAATTTCCTCTACTAGTCCACAACTCTGTCCTAAGAGAATAATACCATTATCAACATCTCCGTTATATGCTTTCTCTAATTTTATTACGCCATCTCTTATTACTGACATAGAAGTTTCTTCAGCTCTTTTTTCTTCTTTAGTTAAAACAGCAGTGGCATTTTCTGCGTAATTATTCTTAAATACTCGGGCAGGCCCAAAAACACCTGTAACTAATTTAGTATCAGATATAGTTGAATTTTTGACTTCATTTTTGTAATTTTCATGAAATTCACATTCCTTTGATGCAATAAGTCTGGTTCCCATAGCAATTGCCCCTGCACCCATAGCTAAAGCGGAAGCTAATCCTTCTCCGGTAGCATAGCCTCCACAAGCAATCATAGGGATATTTGGGAATTCTTGTCTAATTTGTTGTAAGAGAATTAATGTGCTTGTATTTTCATAAGATTGATGCCCTCCACCTTCATGCCCAGTTGCGACTATTCCATCAATACCGTTGTTTATCACTTTTTTAGCTAGCTTTAAAGAAGGTACTACATGAAAATGTTTGATATTTGACGTTTCTTTTAGAGCCATAAAATGCTTGTTATATAACATTTTTGGAGAGCCTGCGCTCGTAATTAAATAGGTACATTGGTCTTTGATTTTAGGATTGTCCATTATAAATCTTGGAATTCGCCTGCATAATTTTATCGCATCAGGTTGCAGTGAGGCTGTTCTAATATTCAACCCAAAAGGCTTATCAGTATACTCAACTACTGTTTTCATGCTTTCTTTAATTTGATTAAATGTAATTCCTTCGCTTAATGTTACATGGCTTAAAACACCTAAACCCCCTGCTTCTGAGACCGCAATTGTTAGTTTTGTCGTGTAGAAAGGCCCCATGGGTGCTGCAACTATTGGATGTTTAATACCTAACATTTCAGCTACGTCCGTTTTTATAACCATTTTTTCCATCCGTTTTTATTAAATTTTTCTTCATTTTTTAATAAATATTCATCTATTAGATAAAATATTTATTTGACTTAATAGATATTTAGTTGAATAATCTGCATCTTATATAAGTTTAACCAATTTGACTGGATTAATATAAAGTGTATATTAAATATGATTATTTAGCATGATCTTTAATTGATAAAGAAAGTTATCAAAAATATTAAAATTAATCCATGTAGATTGCTCAAAATCAAAATAGAAGCAATATTTGGCTTATTGTGGGTTATTAAATAAAGAAATGTATTTATTCAATACAGCATTTATTTGATTTAATAGATATCTAGTTGAATCCTCTACATCATATTTAAGTTTAATCATTCATCGGGATTAATGTAATGTGTATACTTAATATGA
>JAUWNA010000095.1 GCA_030612905.1 Promethearchaeota archaeon | reverse complement strand
AAAATGGAGCTCTGGGTGATTTAGACTTGAAAATAAATAAAACAAATGCCCTTTTCCCGGGTTGGTGGTCATTTAAAGCAACTTCTCCAAATTATCTTGATATTGTAAATACTAAAATGTTGAAACAAGGTGAATGGACGCACACAAGTTTTGATACCGGCGAATCAACACGAATTAAAACGCAAGTAAATTACAGTAGTGAAATTCCTAGTAATATTGAGTCAACAGAAGTTAACTTAACGATATTTGATCCCGAAGGACATCAATGGTATTCAGAAGTTAAATCACCCTTATCAAATGGAACGGTACTATTTTCAGAAATTACATTCTCTGCTTTAAACACGATAGGCGGCCAATTTGAATACACATTATTCTGGAGTAATGGAACGGCGTTAGGTGGTCTTAAATCGAGTTTTGTTGTAAATCATCAAAGCCAAATTAAATTGTTAAAACCTGACGATGCGAAAATAGATCTACGAACTGATGGTTTTGTTGACGATATAATCCCTGTACGAATTATTTTGACCGATCCAGAAAATAACTTATCAATTTCAGATGCTATAGTTTCATATAATTGGACGGGAGGAACTACTCACAACTTTACTGAAGCTGCTATTGGTATCTATGAGACAATTCTTGATACTGCTGACTTATCTTCAAGAGGATTATATGAGATTTTAATAAGCTCATCAAAATTAGGATTTCTTGAAAGCAATCTTACGCTGGAAATAAACTTAGGAGAAGAAACTAATTTACAAAGGCTTGAATCTGAATACAATATAGAATTACACGCAAATAGCTCTATAAAATTTAAGTTTACTGATTTCAGTAGTGTTGGTATTGATGGAGCTACAATTAACATTAGTTTAAGTAATCCCTCACATTATTCGATTGAAGATCTTGGTACTGGAACCTACGATATTGAATTTAGTACTTTATACATTGAAAATGTCGGTATATACCAGCTGAACTTTAGTTTTTCTGCAACTGGTTATGAACCACAGTATTATGGATATCAATTTCAAATTATAAAACAATCAGTGAATCTTTCAGTTTTTATTAATTCAGTTATTATTCAGGAAAATTCTCTACTTGATATTACTTTTTTTGATACAATTAATATTTCTGCTAAAGCGATGTCAATCATTGATAAAAATTATATTTCGGGAGGAAATTTTACTTGGATTAGCGAATTTTATGAAAAAGATTTAACAGAACTTATAAATGACTGGTATAACTCATCGATTGAATGTCTGCCAGAATATTTCTCTTCTGGAATCAATTTTATTTATTTGAAGTTTGAACATCCAAATTATAGAACTCAAACATTTGGTTTTGAAATATTGATAGATCGAATTGAATTTGATGTTGATATAGTTGGGCATGAAGATTCAAATCCAACCATAAAAGCAGAAATAGGAGGGTCTTTAATACTTCAAATAGAATTGCTAGATCTTGAAACTAACCAGCCTATCGAAAACGCGACTGTTCTATACGAATGGAGATATGGTGTTGGAGAATTAGAAGAAACAACCCCTGGTACATATCAGCTCACGGTAGGGTTGCCTGAAAACTTACAAGGTAATTTTATATTCAATCTCATCGTATCAAAAGAAGGAACAGTATATAAAACAACGCAATCTTCATTTCTTTTAGTTATAGGTGAACCACAATTCCCTATAATTCTGATTTGGATTATTATTATCATTTCAGCTCTGATTATTAGTGTTTTAGGCGTACTTAGCTTGAGATCGTACGTGATTTTGCCAAGAAGAAGGAAAAAAGAATCAGAATTATTAGCTAGAACTCAGAGATTTAAGGATTTACAAAATATTCAAGCAATCATTACGATTCATAGAGATAGCGGAATTCCACTCTATTCTAAAAGCTATTCAATTCTCGAAAAGCATAAAAAGGAACTTTTTTCTGGTTTTATTCAAGCTATAATAACAATTGGAGAAGAAATGGTAGGAAAAAAAGGTAGGGATTTAGTCGAACTTGATAAGAAAGATGGTAGTCGAACAATCTTAGAATTGGATTTTAAATACTTTTATTGTTTGATCTGTGATCGCCAAGATTTGCGCGTTATCTTTATTCTTAACGAAAGAGCTTCTGACCGAATGAAAAAGCAGATTTCTGATTTGTCTTTAGGAGCAATGTTGGAGCTTTCAGAACAAATAGAGAATTGGGATGGCGCTATCCACGAATTTGAATCCATGTTCCCCCCAATTATCAATAAATACGTAGAGTTGTACTTTAAAGAGCCATTTACGATAAACAACGCAGAATATATCGCTAAACTAAGAAAGGAGGCTGAATTAAATTCGATGGAAACCCGTATTTTAAATGTGATCTATTCGATTGCTAAGAGTAAAAAGGAATTTTATTTGGAGACTATATTTGAAGTTGTACACGAAAAAAATCAAGATTTGATAATAGATGCTATTGAAGGATTGATAAAGAAGCAAGTTATTATACCCTCAACAAAATAAATTAATAGTTATTTTTTATTTATTTTTTCTTAAATTAATTATGAGTAATACAAATGATTTAAGATTTGAATGTGTACATTGTGGTAATTGTTGTACTGATTTAGACACTTTAGTTAATACAACTTATTCAGATATTATTCGCATCAAAAATGGTTTAAACTTAGATTTAGACGAAATAATCGAAATTTTAGGGTTCTATATTTTTGATAAAAAACCTACGATAAAGGAAATTAATAGGATGGTGGTTCCACCTATCGAAACGGAAAAAGGCTTAGCGTTTGTAGGGCTTAAAAAAAGATTAAATGGTAAATGTTACTTTTACGACGAGACAAAAAAGAGGTGCTCAATTTACGGTTTCAGACCTAACTTTTGTAGGACGTTTCCATTTACTTTCAAACTCTTAATTGATTTGGATAAAGAAAATCCAAAAAAAAGCGAGATAGAAATTTTTTACACTGAAAAAGGACTTAAATATTGTCAGGGAATAGGGGAGAGCGCTCCAATTATTGATGATGACAACTGGCTTCAAATAGGACGAGATGTCATCCAGGATTTAACCAAGAATAATATATTAATTAAAGAATGGAATAAGGGAGTAAAAGAGAATAAAATATCTCCTTCAGTTAGAAATTTTATATTAACAATATCTAATTTAGAGTAACGAAATCAATTTAAAATATTAGATTTTAAACATATTGCGAGAGTGCTATCATTGCCCAAAAAAGCATACGAAGCTCAATTTTAAGCGCTAACTTCTCAGTTTTCCAATTAAAATAATTATTATCGAGAGTATTTTTAAATACGGTTAAATTTTGATTTAAGAAATTTAATAAATTGGAAATAATATTTAACTCCATGTCGTTTGAGTTTAACATTCTAAAGATTAATAACGCTCTAGCTGATTCAGTAATGCTGCCATTAATGGAGCCGTTAGGTAGCAACCTTTGTTTTAATGCGTCTAAATATAAAACTTTCAAATTACTAAAATCTACCTTGGAAACTAATAATCTCAATAAGCCTAAATAGAAAAATATATCTGAAGATGGTTTAAATTCGTCTAAACTGAATAGATCAATATTAACTAACGGTTCAATCAAATAGTTTTTGTCAGTTATAATCCCTCCGTTATTTTCTAACAATCTTAAACTTAAAACAGTGAAAAAATTTAGTGACAACTTTTCAGGGATGAATTTATTTAGTTCGTTTTCAAGAAACATCTCAATGTCTAATAAGTCAATTATATCAGAATTATTCAGCAAATCTATTTCAGATAGAATAGACAGCCCATAAAATATACTAACTGGGTTTGGGACATGATACTTTCCTGTACTAAAAACACTTCCACTAACAAATTCTCTTATAATATTTATAATATCATTAGCTTCAAGAGGGCTTTCTACTCCTAGCATTTTGAAAATACTAATAATATAAAACAGATTTTCCAAATCAAAAAGTCCTTGAGAAGATTTTAAAATTTCACTTAATTGATTTATATCGATTTCAATTTTTTCAACAACAGATTGACTTAGTTTAGGGAAGGCTACAAAATAATCTAAAAAGGATTGGTTTTGATCATGAATTCGATTTACAGGTTGTTTTAAAGCGTTTATGTTATCCATACGAGCTTCTTGTAGCATTCTCAAGATATCTGCTTCAGATGTTGCGTCCATAGACTCTTTTATTTCGAAATTAGTTAATTTAAAAGTTAGGTTTGACGAATCGAAGTACTTCCATATTTCTGTAATGAAAACTATAAAGCGGTTTTTAACATCTTCCGATATCTTAATTTCATTTTTGAACTGGTTAAATTTATTAAGAAATTCATGAGGTAATAAATCGAAAAGATCTAGGTTTTCCATTTTAATTATATCTATATTTATCAAAAATTCGATGAAAATAACAAATAAATGTCTATTAACATAATCTTTTAAACCGATTTGTAAAAAAGAATTATAATTAGAATATTTATTTCTATTTTCTTCAAAGTTTTTTCGAAATAGCTCGTTATCAGATGAAATGTCACCTGTAGAAACGCCTATGGTCGTTAATGCGGAATTTGTAGCATTTATTATTGTTAATATAGTTTTTCTTATTGTTTCTTCCGGTTCAGTATTGATGTTTAACGTAACATTAACTCTTTTTGAAATTATGAGATCATTGATATATGCTGTGCATTTCTCATAAGATTCAAAGATTTCCTCTTTCATATAATCAATAAACTTTTCTACAATTATTACAATATCATCCATATTATAGCCGCTTAGTTGCAATTGCTCGCAAGTTTAAATTGACATTAGTGTCCAGAAAGCAAATATTATGTTAATTTAACATTTAATTATTTAATTGGATAATTTTTATTATTTTATATTTAAAATTTGAAAAATCCTAAAACTAAATCAATTAATAAAATTTTTTAAATTAAAAATTAGTATTAATTTGATGGAAAAGGAGTTATATAACTTTCTAGCAAAAGATTATCACAAAAAGAGAAGTAAACCTTGGAAAGCCTTAGAAACGTTCGTAAAAGAGATAAAAGAAAAAGAGATTTCTTTTACAGGTTACAATCTTGACTTAGGATGTGCAAATGGTAGAAATTTTAGCGAGTTTTTACAACCTAACAATAGATTAATTGGAGTTGATAATTCTCTCGAATTTTTAAAGATTGCTAGCGATCGTCTAAAGTCTAACAATAATTTTCCCACAGAAAGTTCTAAATTCATCCAATTAATACTAAGCGATATCTTATTTTTACCAATAAGACCTAATGTTATTCAAAACATTTTTTCAATCGCTACCATACATCATATCAAAGATAAAACTCAACGTAATTATGCAATTTCGCAAATATACTGCTTGTTAAGAAATAAGGGATGTTTTTTGTTTACAGTTTGGCGAAAATACCAAAAAAAATATAGAAGTTATTTTATAAAGGACAAGATAAAAAGGTTATTTAAACCAAAATATAGAAAAATTCAAATTAATCTTGGGTTGAATGAATACGGCGATAAATTCGTCCCTTGGACTTTGTCCGCTGAAAAAAAAACCTATAATCGATTTTATCACTTTTTCTCTAGCAAAGAAATAAAGAAATTGTTAGACGATTATGCCATCCTAGAATTTAAAAGGATGGGTGGTCCAAATAAGAAGGACAACTTCTTCGTATTAGCTCAAAAAACAATTAAATAGAAATATCTGAGATTCCAGACTTATTCATGGCAAATAAATGTGTTATATGATTTAATAACGAACGGTTTAAAATTATCGTAAAATTTATCGATAATAGTTGTATGTAAATTAATTAATCGTTTAGTTATTTCGCAATAGAAAATTCCATGAATGCATTTCTCCCGGTAGTATCTCTTTTTCATCATTTTAGTACGCTGGCCGTACCAAAAAGTAAATTCGTGACTCATTAACCACGTATTTTCTTTAGATGTAACCGTAAATCCGATCGCATTATATAACTCTATCGATTGCTGCACTTCCTTGGCGTAGTAGAATCCCTCTCTTTCTTTATTTTCCCAAAGAATTTCCATTTTAGCATTAGAACCGTAAATCTCGTCGTATTCGTTTTGAGAGTGTAATGTTAAATTTCCTTCGTTTTTATCACCGTTAAATTCTACTTCTCTAAACCAAATAGGCAACTTAGGAACTAGGATTTTACCTTCAAGTTTCTCATAATTGTAATAATTGTATTCCATTCGTTCGTCACCAGGTTATAGATAATTTCTGTAATTTGTTATAAAGTAATTTGATATACCATCTAAATAGTTTTGGTAAATAAAAATCTTTATTTTAACTATCGAATAAACATTTAAGAATATTGCATAACAAAATTAATTAAAATTTGTGCATTTTAAAAGGTGAAGACATAGAAGATTATTGCTTTTAGAATTATTTCAATATTTCTTTTCCTTCGTCGCACCATTTACTTAATCTTTCTTCGGAAACTCCTTTGATTAAGGGTGCTAAATCTCCAGGATTTTCTTTAATGAGTTCTTCAACACAACTTACTCCAAGTTCCTCCAGTTTTTTCGCAGCAGCAGGCCCCAAACCTGTTAAAGAGGTCAATTTTGTCTTTTCAGATTTTGACTTTTCTTTCTTCTCTTTCTTCTCTTTTTTTGCTGGTTTTAGTTCTACTACTTCTACTTTTTCTACTTTTTTCTTTGGAGGAGGTGCTTTTTTAGTGATCTTCGGTTTTATTTCTGTTTTTTCTACTTCAGCTGGCTTTTTTCTCACTTTTTTTTCTACTTTTGGCTTGAAAGGCGTTCGTTTCTTTTCTTTGAAAACGTAAGGCTTCTTCTTTTTACCTTTCTTGCCAACTGGTTTTAATTTTTTTAGCTGTTCTATGTTAGACTCATATTTAGATCTCCGAAAATAATCAACATTTACATTTAAAGCTCTTAATAATTCATGAGTTTTTCCAGCTTCTTTTATTTCTAACAAGGAAAACCCTTTAGCTTCACGTTTATGAGCGTCTTTTGCGGGAGAAATTACTATTGCCACTGTATTTTTATAATTTTCCATGATCCAAGTACCACTAAATTGATAATAAAGTAATTTAGATAAAAATAGAAACCTTTTATTTTTTTCTATTTGAGTGAGGTTTAACTTATTATTTAGTGATAACTCGAAGTTATAACAAAAAAGAAATTATATAGAAATATACTTTTTAAATTTTAATTATGTCTAATTGCTCTAATCTTTTTAAAACTTCGTTAA